>NZ_JAEEGC010000013.1 GCF_019207025.1 Clostridium thailandense
AAGTTAACTGTCGGCCGTGGATGTCTATAAATAAGAGATTGAACTTAGTCAAAAAAAATGTTATGCTATCAATGTCGAATTTAGCAGAATATAAAAACCAATTGTAAAATGGCAATTGATAAGAAAATATGTTTAAGAGCTTATTTCTATAGGCTCTTTTTTAGTGATAAAGAGAGGTAATAATATGATAAAAGTTGATAACTTATCCTACTCATTTCCGCAAAAGGATTTATACAATAACATTTCCTTTACATTAGAAGATGGCGACCATTGTGCTTTTATAGGAACAAATGGCAGCGGAAAAAGTACCTTGATAGATATAATTTTGGATCCAGAAAACTATATGTTCGAGGGTAAGCTTGAGATAGACCCAAATTGTAGAATTGGGTATGTAAGTCAATTCTCAGAGCTAGACAAAATAGAAGATACTACAGTTTTTCAATATATAGGAGAAAAATTTATTAAACTACAAAATGAAATAACATCTATTTGCAGCGAGATGGAAACATCGGCTGACATTGATTATTTACTTGAAAAGTACCAACAGGCTTTAGACGCATTTGATGCAATTAATGGAGCAGATTTCGAAAATAGCATTAATAAAAAGCTAAATCTTGCAAACTTAATGAGGTATAAGGATTTAATGATATCTGATCTTAGTGGTGGAGAATTCAAACTTGTTCAGGTAATTAAGGAAATGCTAAATAGCCCTGAGTTAATAATTATGGACGAACCAGATGTATTTTTAGACTTTGAAAATCTTAATGCTCTTAAAAATCTAATTAATTCACACAAAGGAATAATGTTAATTATTACGCATAACAGATATCTATTAAATAATTGCTTTAACAAGATTCTTCACCTTGAAAATATGGAACTTCAAGAGTTTAATGGAAGCTATATTGATTATAACTTCTCATTGCTTCAAACCAAAATTGAATTACAAGAACTAGCCATTGCTGATGATGAAGAAATTAAGAGAAACGAAATCTTAATAAATAAACTAAGAGTTATCGCAACTGAGAATTCTGAATCTGCTAAAGGTAAATCTCTAAATGCTAGAGTTAAAATCCAAGAAAGATTAGAAAAGCGCAGAATTAAAGCTCCCTTTGTAGATATTAAACAACCGAATATCACTTTAGTTACAAATAATGAAATTGAAGAAACCATTGCTTTAAAGGTCAATGATTACAATGCTCACTTTGACGATATTCTTCTAGAAAATGTTAACTTTGAGATTAAATCTACTGATAAGGTAGCCCTTGTGGGTTCAAATGGTACTGGTAAAACAACTTTAATCCAAGAAATCTTTAAAAATAATCATGATGCTATTGAGATAAATGAAGATATTGAAGTAGCTTATTTATCACAACTTCAAGGAAACACAATAAATGAGTCTAACACCATATTTGAAGAGTTCCTAGCTGCTGGTTTTAAAACTTATGAAGAGATTAAAGCATATATTTCACGGTATGATTTTGAAGAAGAAATTATTAATCAAAAGATAGGTTCCTTATCTGGTGGAGAAAAAAATATACTTCAACTGGCTAAAGTTTCTGCTAGTCAAGCAAACCTGCTGCTGCTTGATGAGCCTACCAGTCATTTAGACACCTATTCACAGATAGCACTGGAAAAAGCTATAAAAGACTACAAAGGTGCCATTTTAATGATTTCTCATGATTTTTATTCTATAGTAAACTGCATGGATTATGTTTTAATTATTGAAAATAAGACTGTTAGAAAAATGAGCATGCGAAAATTTAGAAAGATGATTTATGCTGGTCATTTTGATAAAAATTATTTAGAAATTGAAGAAAAGAAAAAATTAGTTGAAAGAAAAATAGAATTGGCTTTAAAAAATTCTGATTTTACCCTTGCAAAAGCTTTATCTGAAGAGTTAGAAGAGCTGATTAAGCTACTCCTAATATCTCAGAAATCTAGAGAATTTGCAAATTAGGTCCACCCACAATCTTGAAACCCTCGATTAATCAAAAGTTAAAAATTATTTTATAAATTAAAGTGACAGTATCCTATCTCTTGGTGACTGTCACTTTTTGTGCAAATTAAAGCATTAGTGAGCGTTTATTAGGAAATGTAGCCTAATTTTGATATTTAATTACTTGACTGTATAAATTGTTAAATACACCACATTATCAACTTGATTTAATTACAACAGATGGTATAATAAGTTATAACGTATAACAAGTTATAAATTAACTCATTATACATTACACTTAACACACATAAGTAATAGCTTTAATGTAATCTACATGGCCATTTAGTAAATATATATCATTTATCAATTAAAATAGACTAGAAAGCTTTTTATAATCCATTAATTTTAGTAATATAATACAAAGGCGCTGTATATAGTGTGTAAAGGGGGGCTTTTTATGGAATATGTATATACTATTGTTTTTTTCATTGGAGTTATATATACCTTGGTAACCTTTTTACTAGGGGGGTTGTTTGATATTGTAAATCTTGGATTTCATATTGATACACACGTTGATACCCACAGTTCAGGCTCTATATTTACAGTTTTCCCACTAAAGCCCATAACCATAGTTTCATTTATCACTATATTTGGCGGCGTTGGAATTCTAGGCAACTATTACAAAGTAAATAAAATTCTCACCTTCATACTAGCAGTTGCCTTAGGAATTATGGTTTCATTTATACTATATAAATTTATTGTAGTTCCTTTATTTAAAGCACAAAATACAAGTGCAGTTTCTCAGGATAAGCTTATAGGAATTAACGCTATAGTTATATCTCCAATATTAGAAAATGGATTTGGCGTTATATCCTATACTGTTAACGGAAGTAAATATAATGGACCTGCACAACATATTAGCGGCAAAGCAGTATTACAAGGAGAAGATGTAATTATATACGAAATAAAAAATAATGTATTTTATGTTCAACCTTTAAATGAGTAAACTTATTAAATAAAAAAATATAAGAAAAAGGGGCGATAGATATGTTCAACACATCAATTATGATTGTTCCTATAATCATTGTTGGGGTCATTCTACTTTTAATATTTGGAATTTTTTCTATGTGGAAAAGAGTACCTCAAGATAAAGCATTGGTTGTTACTGGTCTTAAAAAGAGAGTTATCACTGGTGGTGGTGGATTTGTAATACCAATGTTAGAGAGAACTGATAAAATATCACTGGAAAATATGGAAATTGAAATAGTTATTGATGGTGCTTTAACTGGACAAGGAGTGGGCATTGCTGCAGATGGAGTTGCTGTAGTAAAGGTAAAGTCAGATACTAATTCAATTTTATCTGCCGCAGAGCAATTTAATACCTCAAATGGAATGCAACATACCCTTCAAGTTATTGTACACACAACCAAAAATGTTCTAGAAGGAAAGCTTAGAGAAATTGTTTCAAAAATGACAGTAGAAGAAATATACAAAGATAGAGAGATGTTTGCATCTCACGTTCAAGAAGTTGCAGCCATTGATCTTGCACAAATGGGCCTTGAGTTAAAGGTTTTAACTATTAAGGATATTTCAGATAGAAATGGTTATTTAGAAGCTCTCGGTAAACCTAGAATTGCAGCAGTTAAAAGAGATGCTCAAATTGCTGAAGCAGATGCAGCAAAAGAAACAAAAATCAAAACCTCTGATGCAATTAGAGAAGGTGAAGCTGCTAGAATTTTATCAGAAACTCAAATTGCTGAATCAACAAAACAAAAGGAATTAAAAGTACAGGCCTATAGAAAAGAGCAGGAACAAGCAAAAGCTATATCAGACCTTGCATATGAAATTGAATCTAATAAAGTAAAAAAAGAAGTTACTGAAACACAGATGCAGGTACAAATTACCAAGATGCTAAAGGAAAAAGAACTTGCAGATGCTACAGTTCAAGTAGAAATTGCTAAGAAGGAAAAAGAGATTGAACTTGCTGAAAAAGAATCCATTAGAAAAGAGAGAGAGCTTGAAGCTACCGTTAAAAAACAAGCTGAAGCAGATAAATATAAACAGGTGCAAACAGCCGATGCTGTTAGATATAAGGAAATTGCAGATGCAGAAGCAAGAGCAAGATCAATTGAATTAGAAGGTAAAGCAAAAGCAGATGCCTTAAAACTTCAAGGTATGGCCGAAGTAGATATAATTAGAGAAAAAGGTAAAGCAGAGGCAGAAGCCATGATGAAAAAGGCAGAAGCATTTAAATTATATAATGATGCCGCTATGGCTCAAATGATTATAGAAAAATTACCAGAAATCGCAAAAGCTATTTCTGAACCACTTTCTAAAACTGAAAAAATAGTTATTGTTGATAGTGGCTCAGGAGAAGGAAAAGGTGCTTCAAAAGTCACAGGTTATGTCACTGACATTATGGCTCAGCTTCCTGATGCAGTAGAGGCCCTTACTGGTGTAAAAGTTATGGATTTCTTAAATAAAAATTCATCAAATAAATCCGTATAATATAGTTTATACGCTAGAACTTTAGTTTTACAAATTAAAGTTCTAGCGTAATTTGTTTTAAGTTTAATACTATATTCACCACTTTACAAGAAAATTAACTAACTTCATCTAAATAGATTAAGGAATTAATTGTCTCTAAAATTTCTTCATTAATTTTGCTCTTTTGTATCTTTTGCACGAAAGTGCTTAATATTAATTCTTTTGATATTTGGTAAGAGATAGCATTTTTAATTTCTTGAGGACTTTGAAATTTGTATTTAGAAAAAGACTTATGAATAAAAGGCAATACAACTACAAAACTGTAGGCGATAGCCAGTAAGTTGGTATAGTTTTCTATTGCTCTCTTATTTCTTACCATATAGTTACCAAAAGACCAAAAGAACTTATGTTGATAGAAAAACACTTCAATATTCCATCTGAATTTGTATGTAAAAAATGGAATAAGGTTTGTTTTTTGTTTATCAGCGTCAGATTCATCTACAATATAATTCTTAAAAGATAGTATATCTGATGGCTCTATCGAGCAAATATAAACTCTTACAGATGAGAATTTTTCTACATCTGTAGTTGTTACTATTACCATAACAGGTTCATTAAATAAATTTGTTAAAACCTTTTTTGTTGCAATATAGTAGTCATTTTCTTTAGTATAGTCAAAATCTCTAATATTGAATTTTAAACCTTTCTTTCTTGGGCGTCCTCTTTTTCCAGTAGGTTCTGGACATAAATCATACATGACTGTATCAGAACGTACTGCCCCTATGATAGAAAGATTGCTATAGTATTTCAACATGTTTAAAAAAGGTGTTTTAGTGTACCAACTATCGCATAAAACTATAACTTGAACATCTAATAGTAATGGCATTATGTTTTGTATCATCTTACCTGCTATTTTAAGTTTAGTTTCACTTTTGTCATAAAGCTTATACCCAACTGGCAATGTAAGGTATTTGATTTTACCACAAAAGAGTATAGGGATACTTATAACCAATGATACAAAACAGTGTCCATTTAAGAAAGATGTACCATCATGTTTTGTGTGGTCAAAAAGTTTGCCGTAACAATCAAATTTATTTCCAAATTTAGCTTGAAGGGTGTCATCTATAATTAAGAAGATAGTTATAGTAGACTTAAGCTCTTCGGGAATAAGTGAGATTGCTATCTTTACTGTTGCGAACATTAAGCTCTCTATCGAGAAGTTTGTATAGGATAAAAAATAATAAAAGCTATTAAGAACTTTATGCCAATACTTTTTGAGAAAATTGTCATATAAAAATTTTATAGAACGAACCTCTTGAGTTGAGAGTATAGCAGTAACAAGTAAAATAAATATATGAAAGCTCCGCTTATTAAAGATGGAGCGATATTCGCTTAAATAATTTTCTATTGTTTTAATTGTTGATTTTTCGTCAATACTAATCATAGTACCAGATACCTCCTATCAGTGCAGGTTTAGTCAAGATTAGTATTGATAATTATGAGGTATTTGGTACGTTGTATTTTTTGGTAACTCTAAATTACTTGTAAAGTGGTGTACTATATTGTATATTTCCGTCAAAAGAAATACAATATACTATGAAGGTGTCTCCGTGGATTATTTAACGCTGAAAAACCAACTGACGAACGATACAGAATCAGTAAAGTAAAGGATGGTAAAAATAAATGAAACGGATATTTTTAGTTGAAGACGATAAGGCAATTGCTAAAAACCTTATGCTTTTGCTTCGCTCTGAGGGATTCATAGTCACCCATGCCTCTACACGAAGTGATGCCCTAAATACCCTTGCTGTGAATAAATTTGACTTGGCGCTTATAGATATTTCTTTACCCGACGGTAATGGTTTTACAGTTTGCACGGAAATCAAAGAAAGCCAAAATATTCCTGTCATCTTTCTTACGGCTTCCAGCGATGAGTCCAGTGTTGTTACCGGACTGAACATAGGTGCAGACGACTATATCACCAAGCCTTTTCGTCCCCGTGAATTAATTGCAAGAATTGGAACCGCCTTGCGAAAAAACGGACGCTTGGGATCGTATTTTGAAATTCGCGGTCTCCATGTCGATACAGCAAGCGGCGTTGTGAAAAAAAATGGCCGCGAGGTCTTTCTGTCCGCATTAGAATATCGCTTGTTGCTGGTATTTATCGGAAGCCCTAAAAGTATTATTACGAGGAGCAGGCTACTTGACGAATTGTGGGATGCGGCAGGCGAGTTTGTCAATGACAATACATTGACCGTGTATATCAAACGCTTGCGAGAGAAGATAGAAGACGACCAAACAAATCCGCAAATAATTCTAACCGTTCGCGGTACAGGTTATAGATTGGGGGGCGAGTATGCTTCGGAATAGAGAGTTTAGACAGTTTGTCATTTTATTTTCCTTAATAGCTGCTGCCGCTGTAATGCTAGGATTTGCAATAAATAGGTTAGCAGGAATCCTTTCCATTGCTTCTGCTGCAGCCTTTGGCACAGCTTTTCTCGCCTTTACCAAAGCTCGATACAAAAGTCTTGAACGAATTTCAGAGCAAATCGATCTTGTGCTTCATAACACTGACCATCTGTATATTGCTGAATCGGACGAAGGCGAACTTTCCATTTTGCAAAGCGAGATAACAAAAATGACACTGCGTATTCGGGAGCAAAATGACGGGCTAAAAAAAGAAAAAAAATATCTTGCCGATTCTCTGGCTGACATAGCACATCAACTCCGAACTCCTCTAACCTCTGCAAACCTCATTCTCTCATTACTTGCAAATAATCCTAATGAGAATGAGCGGAAAGCATTTGTGCGGGAAACAGAGGAATTGCTTGTACAGATGGATTGGCTTATTACTTCCCTATTGAAATTATCTCGCTTGGATGCCGGCATTGTGATGTTCCAAAGCAAGCAAATAGATGTAAACAGCTTGATACGCACCGCCCTTCGCCCGTTTCTAATTTCAATGGAACTACACAATATTACTTTGCAAATAGATGTACCAAAAGGGATAATCATTCAAGGCGATTCAGGTTGGCTTTCAGAAGCAATACAAAACATTCTCAAAAATTGCTTGGAAAGCACAAGTGATAACGGTAAGATTGAGATTTTTTGCACAGACAACCCACTATTTACCGAGATTGTCATCCACGACAGCGGTACAGGATTTGAAAAAGAAGATTTACCCTGTCTATTTGACAGATTTTATCGCGGAAAAAACTCAAAAGCTACAGGATATGGTATTGGATTAGCGCTCTGCAAAATGATTATAACAGAACAGGGAGGGACGATTACTGCCAAAAACCATCTACAGGGCGGTGCGATATTTGATCTTCGTTTCCCAAAGTGACTAATCTCTCACTTGAAAGTCACAGAGATGTAAGTTGAAGGTTCTATTATATGGGTAGAACATAAGAAAGGAGACTCACATAATGGAGTTTTTAAAAGTTGAAAATCTATGTAAGGTCTACGGCAAGGGCGAAAACCAAGTCACTGCTCTTGACCATGTTTCCCTTACAATTGAAAAAGGAGATTTTACAGCAATCATAGGTTCCTCTGGCTCTGGAAAATCTACACTGCTTCACATCATTGGAGGCGTGGATATGCCCACAAGCGGAAAAGTGTATTTAGACGGACAGGATGTATATGCCCAAAACAATGAAAAACTGGCCATTTTCCGCAGACGTCAAGTTGGACTAATTTACCAGTTTCATAATCTCATTCCCACGCTGAATGTGGTGGAAAACATCACCTTGCCTATCCTGATGGACAAACGCAAGGTCAACAAAGAGAGACTGAATGACTTGCTCGAACTGCTTGGGTTAAAAGATCGAAAAACACATTTACCTAATCAGCTTTCCGGCGGTCAACAACAGCGCGTTTCCATAGGACGTGCTTTGATGAACGCACCGGCGGTGATGCTCGCCGATGAACCTACGGGCAGTTTGGACAGCCGAAATGGACATGAAATTATAAAACTGCTGAAAGCAAGCAATAAAAAATATAATCAGACCCTTATCATCGTCACACATGATGAAAATATCGCCTTGCAAGCAGACCGCATTATCGGCATATCAGATGGAAAAGTAGTACGAGATGAGAGGGTGAGACCATGAATATTTTCAACAAAGTTACCCTGCAAGGCATGAAAAAAAGCCGTACCCGAACGATTGTAACGGTTATTGGAGTTGTTCTGTCCGCCGCCATGATTACGGCAGTGGCTACCTTTGGTGTTTCTCTGCTGAACTATCTTGCAAACGGCGCAGCCCAGAAATATGGAGGTTGGCACGTGGAGTTTTTGAACGTCCCTTCTTCTTTCGTACAGGAACGAATTCATGACGAGAAAGTTGCTAACACCGCGGCATTTGAAAATATCGGCTACGCACCACTTAAGGATGGTAAAAACCCGGCAAAACCGTATCTTTTTATAGCGGGCTTCAGCAAAGAAGCTTTTAATACTTTGCCCATCAACCTTATTTCCGGCAGACTTCCTGAAAACAGCAGGGAGATTCTTGTTTCAATGAGCGTCGAAGCAAACGGTGGAGTTGAGTTTTCAGTAGGTGATAAGCTTTCACTTTCTGTGGGAAGCCGTATGAATGGTAATAAGACTCTAGATCAGCACACTCCTTTCATTTCTCAGAAAGAAATTCTTGTGCCAAAAGCTGAGAGAATTTACACGGTTGTCGGTATATGCCAAAGACCCGGTTTCGAGGAGCCTTCTGCACCAGGATATACTTTGATAACAAAAGCAGATACTCAAGACAAAGCTGACAGTTTCAGCATATTTGTTACGCTTAAAAACCCACGTGAGGTTCATGCCTACGCAAGCAACACAGCAGCCAGTAAAGCTTACGTCTTTAACGATAATGTGTTGCGCTTCATGGGCCTTTCGGAGGACAATATTATCAACACGCTTCTGTACTCGGTTGGAGGCATTTTAGTTGTCTTGATAATGATAGGCTCGATTTTTCTGATTTATAATTCCTTCAACATATCACTGAACGAACGGACGCATCAGTTCGGAATTCTCTCATCGGTGGGAGCCACAGCGAGACAGCTTCGAAATTCAGTACTGTTTGAAGGACTTTGTATTGGTGCCATAGGCATACCTATTGGCATTATTGTCGGCATAGGCAGTATCAGGCTTGTGATTTCCGTTGTCGCTAGAAATTTCAGTAACGTTATGTACAGCAATGTTCCTTTAACCTTGACTGTATCCATTCCCGTGATTGTGGTTGCAGCAGCGGTTAGCATGGTTACAATTCTGATTTCAGCATATATCCCGGCTCGAAAGGCCGCAAACACTCCCGTTATGGAAAGCATTCGTCAGACGAACGAGGTCAAAGTTGAATCCAAAGCCGTGAAAACGTCAAAACTGATGCAGCGTATTTACGGTTTAGAAGGAACTCTTGCACTAAAGAATTTTAAAAGAAACAAGAAACGTTATCGAAGCATTGTGCTATCACTTGTTTTAAGTGTAGTGCTGTTTATATCCACCAGTGCTTTTGTAACGGATTTGAAACAGGTGTCAGGGCGAGCAGTAGTCTTTACTACCTATGATATCGGTATTGCCACAAAGGACATGGACGATAGCGAAATGTTACGGCTTTACGACAAACTAAAAACCGCTGACGGTATTTACGAAAGCTCATATCAAGCGCTTATGAAGTATTCATGCACAGCTAAAACAAGTGATCTTTCAGACTATTATTTGAAATACGCAGGTTCACATTCATCGGACAAAACAGTCAATCTGCCAATGGAAATCCAGTTTCTTGATGACAGCGCCTATCTGAATATTATCAAAGGCTTGAGCTTACCCGTAGAGGAATATAGTGGAAAAAACGCAAAAATTATCGCCGTTGCTAAAATGACAAACAACATGAAGGCCAATCAAGAAGTTGACAAGTTTATTGATATGTTCAAAAGTTCTTCCATGAATTTTACCATCGCTCCCGAAACAAATGGCAAGCCGAAGATGGAACAGGGACAAAAGGTAAGCATTAAGTTTGTCAATACCGTGCCGCCTGATACACTCCCGATCCTAGAAAATTCCGGATCGAAGAATCCGTTCTTTTTTAAAGTAATGGCTCCCTATTCGCTCAAAGGAAAATTTGAAACCCCGGATTCCCATGTGGCTATTAAAGGCTTGACCTTTCGGTCAAAAAATCCCACACAATCGGCAACTGAAATGGAAACGATGCTTAAGAGCGCGGAAATTAAATTCAAGTATACCCTGTACAATTCTTATAAAATGCTTGATGAGAACCGCAATTATATATTCATTGCCAACGTGTTCTCTTATACTTTTATCATTATGATTTCGCTGATTGCGGTTGCCAATGTGTTCAACACTATTTCCACCAATATCAAACTGCGCAGGCGGGAGCTTGCTATGCTCCGCTCTGTAGGGATGTCTGAACGAGATTTCCAGAAGATGATGAATTTCGAGTGTGCCTTTTATGGCATGAGGGCGTTGCTCTTCGGACTTCCTATAGCGTCAATATCTTCTTGGCTGATTTACAAATGGATGGTTGCCGGCGGGGCAGAAAATATCAATTTTGTGTTTCCATGGGGCAGCATCGGAATCAGCGTGTTCAGTGTACTCTTTGTGGTGTTCATTACAATGCTGTATGCCACTAGCAAGATAAAAAAAGAAAACATTATTGACGTGCTCCGAGATGACATTACTTAATTTGAAACCAATGTTAACTTGATATAGAATCAAAAAACGACTGCGTAATTAGGTTTAAATAATTCGCGAAATCGCCTAGAAAGTCGATAAAACTAACAAATTCATTGGATATAAATATGAGTCAATAACTATCTCCCAGAAATACTACCATATAATTTTTCATTAAGACTACTGTATTGATCTTCATCTAGTTCTAATTCATTGTTTTTGCAAAGAATATCAATTACTTCTCCCCAATGGTTAAATGAACTTATAAAGATTGCCTTTTGTACTGTATATCGAAGCCGTTCTTCATTTTTATAAAATCGGGGTTGTTCTCTATCATTATAAAATCTAACTGCATATTCCCCTGAAGCAACTGCTCTACCGATTTCCAAAAGAACATTACTTGTACTAGAATTAACAGTATCTATGATAGTTTGTAATGGTATAATATCTTGAAGTTTATACTTGCTACCTCTTTTAGCCATGATAAAAGCCTCCCTAATTAATAACTGTCATAGTTCACTTTGTCCTATTTCACTATATAGTTTGACCATAATTTAACGAATGTATTCCAAAACAGATAATTTAGAAACTCACCAATTAAATTTATCGATTTCTATAGGGTTGCACGGCCGAAAATTAACTTACACTCCGGCATATGTTTCCAAGCTTCAGCACTATAAATACTTTTACCACAAGTCTTAGCTTTTTTAAAAATATGAGCTTTAGACTTATCAAAAGTATTTATTGTGCCGGAAGAATACCAATATATCCCAGAGGATAAGTTAAGTGTCGGCCGTGGACATCTATATAGATAACCACAATCCAAGATTAACTTATTCAGAATAAATAAATTTTCTTTCCCTATACTAAATATAAGTTAGTATAGGGAGTGATTTTTATGGGTAGAAAAGCAATGGAAATTAGCCTTCATGGTTATACAATAGAAGAATTAAGAACATTAAGAAATAAAACAACAGACACATTCGCACGTGGTATTTTAACTACAGTTATATTAAGATACGAAGGTAAAGGCAATGCGTATATTATTTCTGATGTTCAAAAATCTAAGCCTACAATAGTTTCATATATAAAAGATTGGAATAAACGAGGGTTAGAATCACTTAAAGATAATCGTGGTGGTTCTGAAAGTAGTTTTACTGCTGAAATGCTCGATGATCTCATGAATACTTTAAACAAATCTAAACCTAATGATTATAATCTTATAGGTTATAGATGGACATCGCCTCTTTTAGCTGAATATATTAATCAGACATATGGCGTATTATACTCTGATGAAACTATTAGACGTATCTTAATAAGTGAAAATTACACATTTAAAAGAGCTCAAGCAAAGCCTAGTAAAGCTGATAAATCAGAACAAGAGGGCTTTAAAAAAAATGAGCGTGCTTTTAGATACTGTAGAGGATTCTTCTGATTCTGTTATCTATGCAATGGATGAAGCCTATGTGCAGCTTGAATCCCAAAACCGCAGAAACTGGAGTCCAAAAGGGATATCCCCTATACTTGAAAAGAATAATCCTCATACAGGTGTCAATATTATTGGCGCTAGCAAAATTCATGGCTCATTCGAAACTTTTGCTGACATTTACCCATTTGGTCACAGTATAACTAATGTTGAAGTTCGTAATTTTTTTGACTATATACTTCAAATAAATGAAGGTAAGAAAGTCTATATGCTAATGGATAATGCTGGGACTCATACTTGCTCTAAAATGAGAGAATATGCTGATGAACATAAGGATAATTTAGTTATAATGAATCTCCCTACTTATTCACCTAATCTTAATCCGCAAGAAAATTTATGGAACTTGCTAAAAAACGCTATCTTCACTAATAGAGCAAGAGCATCTGTTGAAGAACTTTTTGATGATATTTGTAATATATATGGCAAACTTAATGAGAATACTTCAATTGAACGTTCAGTTACATGTGCCAGAAATTACTATGGATAAGTTAAGCTTTAAGCGTGGTTATCTATATAGATAAACACAACC
>NZ_JAEEGC010000130.1 GCF_019207025.1 Clostridium thailandense
CATAAATATATCATAAATAATATGGGGAGGTATTGACATATGTTAACTAAAAGACAGAATTTACTCGAAACTATTAAAGGTGGAAATCCAGATCGTTTTGTTAATCAATATGAATTTTTGAATATGATCACTGAAGTTCCTTCGAGAACTAGTCCAAAACGTGGCGGTAGTTGGGTAGATACTTGGGGTGTAACTTGGCGATGGCCAGAAGATCAACTTGGTGCATTCCCTGTGCATGATAACGAACATAAAGTTTTAAAAGATATTACTGAGTGGAAGGAATGTGTTAAAATTCCTAAAATTGATACTTCTGATGAAGCTTGGGCTCCAGCTGTTGCTCATGCCAATTCTGTTGATCGTAACGAGGAATTTGTATCACCTTTCTATGCTCCAGGTGTCTTTGAAATGACACATAATCTTATGAGTATGGAAGATGCATTGATGGCTTTATATGAAGAGCCTGAGGCTATGCATGAGTTAATTGATGCTATTACACAGTATGAATTGGATTTTGCAAAAGTGCTAGTTGAAAAACTTCATCCAGATTGTATTTTCCATCATGATGACTGGGGAAGTCAAAAAAACTCTTTTGTATCTCCTGAAATGTTTGAAGAGTTCTTTCTTCCAGCTTATAAAAAAATCTATGGTTACTATAAAGAAAATGGTGTTGAATTGATTGTTCACCATAGCGATTCTTATGCAGCTAACTTAGTTCCATATATGATCGAAATGGGAATCGATATTTGGCAAGGAGTTATGAACACTAATAACATTCCTGAACTTATCAAGGAATATGGTGGAAAAATATCCTTTATGGGAGGACTTCACAGTGGTTTGATTGATTTTCCAGATTGGACACCTGAAAATTGTGTTAAACATGTAGAAGAAGCTTGCAAAGCTAATGGAACTAAATACTTTATTCCATGCCTCACTGCGGGTTTACCTAAGGGATACTTCCCAAATGTATATGAGACAGTAACTGATGCAATAAATGAAATGAGTAAAAAAATGTTTTAAGGTAAATAACTTGGAAAAAACATTTTTGTTGTAAATAAAAAACATTTTGGATCAATGTGAGAAATAAATTAATCCAAAATGTTTTTTATGCTTATACTTAAATAAAAATACTTCATAGGGGGAATTATATGAATATTTTCAATAAAAAATTTGAACTTATTACTAATTCACAAAAGGGTAAAGAGGTCATAAAGGTTAAACCAGGTGAAAATTTATTTAATGTATTAATGGATAACAGAATATTTATAGATAGTCCCTGCAATGGAAAAGGAATTTGTGGAAAGTGTAAAGTTAAAGTAGTAAAAGGATTAAAGGAACCTACTCCACCTGATATAAAACATTTAACTAAAGAAGAGCTAGAAAGTGGATTTAGGTTATCCTGTAATTTAACTATAGATGAAGATGTAGAAATAGTACTTTTAGAAAAGAATAAGGATATGGAAGTATTAATAAATGGGACAGAACAGCAATATATTCTAGATACTGTGGTGAAGAAAAAATATTTAGCAATTGAAAAACCATCCATTAATGATCAACGAGATGATTATAGAAGGTTAAGTGATGCTTGTGAAAGTGATGATTTACTCATTAGATTACAATATTTACCAAAAATAAGTGATTTGTTAAGGGGAGCTGATTTTAATGTTACCGCATCACTTTATAAGAATCGTCTTTTACATTTAGAAAAGGGTAACTGTTTACAACAAAACTATGGATTGGCTGTAGATATAGGTACAACTACTATAGTAATCTATTTATTAAATCTAAATGATGGAAAAGTAATGGATATAGATTCAAGAGTTAATAGCCAGAGAAGTTATGGGGCTGATGTGGTTTCAAGAATAAATTTTACTATTGAGAATCCAAAGGGATTAGGTATATTGAAGGATAATATTATAAGCCAGCTTAATGATATGATAGAACTGTTATGTAAAAAAAATAACATAAGTGAAGATAACATATATGATATAGTTATTGTTGGAAATACTATTATGATTCACCTACTACTTGGACTTCCCTGTAAGAATATAACTATGGCACCATATATTCCGGTGATTACAAAGGCACTGGAGCTTGAAGCTAAGAAGATTGGAATTAAGGCTAAAGGCATGGTAAGCTTAGTTCCTTGTATATCAGCTTTTGTAGGAAGTGATATAACTGCTGGTATATTATCCTGTGGTATGTTAAATTCAGAAAAATACTCATTATTATTAGACCTTGGAACTAATGGAGAAATTGCGCTAGGCAATAAAAACGAAGTAGTAACTTGCTCTACGGCCGCTGGACCAGCTTTTGAAGGTACAAATATTAAGTATGGAATTGGTGCTGTAAAAGGAGCTATAAGCAAGGTTGATTTATCAAAGGATAAAATATATGAAACAATAGGAAATGAAAAACCCTGCGGAATATGCGGCTCAGGAGTGCTAGATGCCGTCGCACAATTTGTGAAGTTTGGAATATTAGATGAATCAGGTAGAATGGCTTGCGCGGAGGAAGTGGAAAACAAGGAGTATAAGAATAGGATTGTTCATATAGATAATATGAGACAGTTTATTCTAGCGCAAAATAGTATACATGAGGAAAGTATTACTTTTACACAAAAGGATGTACGAGAAGTTCAATTAGCAAAGGCTGCTGTATGTGCTGGTATCAAAATACTTTTAAAAGAAAAGAATATAAACTTTAATGAAATAGAAAAAGTGTACATTGGTGGTGGATTTGGGAATTATATGGATATAGAAAGTTCTGTTACCATAGGCATGATACCAAAAGAGCTCAAGGGAAAGATTGAATCTGTTGGCAACTGTGCAGGTGGGGGAGCTAAAACATATTTGCTATCAAAAGGAATAAGAGAGAATGCAGTAGATATTATTAATAAAACCACATATATAGAGTTATCAGAAAGAAAAGATTTTCAGGAATATTTTATAGATTCTATGATACTGGATTAATATCTTCAGTGATAGATGCAGAAAATCTTAAACAGATAAAATGTCTATTAGACATACATTTGGAACAATAAAGAGATACAAGTCTGGAGGGGGGCGACAAACTACTTTATGGATAAATATTCGCATTATAGCAAACGTGAAAGAGTACTAAAGACAATTAGGCGTGAGAAAACAGACAGGATTCCCAAAGGAGAGCTTTGTATTACTGATTCTATCATTTGCCGTGAATTAAATTGCAGTAAAATTGGATTTGAAGAAAAACTTGAATTTATCGACCGGCTCGGTCTTGACATTTTTACTGTTTCACCGATTTTTCCACAGGACAAGAATAGATTACCAGAACCGGCGGAATATGAATGGCCAGATATTAAAAAATGGGTTAGTGAGACCTCGGTTTTTACCTTTGCACTAATTGACGGTGCATTTGAGACGGGCCTAAGGACATATGGCCTCATGGATTTTCTAACACTACCAGAGGAATCTCCTGATGACCTGAAAAACTTTATTAGACAAGTTGAAAAACTGAATATTGCCATAATCAAACAAGTAGCTGATCAGGGTATAGATGGAATAATACTGGCAGATGATATCGCTTATGCACATGGACTATTAACAAATCCAGATATTTTGAGAGAATATTTTTTGCCTTCTTTGGCAAAGCAAGTTGAAGAAATTACACATCTGGGACTTCCAGCTTTTTACCACTCGGATGGCAATTACCGTGAAATTATTCCTGATTTGATCGATATGGGTATACAGGGGATTCAATGCATTGAACAACGATGCGGTATGGACATTGTTGCTTTACAGGAGGAATATGGCGATAAGCTGTGCCTGTGGGGACATATCGATACTGAAAACACAGAAAGTGCACATGACGTAGATTTTCTGAAAAACTTCTCAGCTTCTATACAAAGCCTCTCCACCCGAAACGGAATCATACTGGGAACAAATTGTGGGCTCTATGAAGGTATTGATATAGAAGGATTGACAGCAATATACCGGACTTTGGAGTAAATTATTAGTGACTCAGGAAATTTTCTCTCGCATCTCCATCCATAAACGCAAACATCGGAGGAAAAGGAAAAGCGCTGGAAGGTGTTGGAGAAATCAGTGTTCTAGTTTTTTTGCTGTATCAAAATATGACTTTGCTATCGCTCTGTATCCCCACGTAAAAGCTCTTTATGAGGCTTGTTCTTCCAAGCAAAAGCAGTTTAACGTGATTGTCTAACTACAATAGGTCCAGCTTCAAAATTTCCCTATACATATTTTGTATAGCAATAAATTGTCCACCAATAAAATAGCCTTGATCATATAAACTTACATGAACCACTTTAACAGTAGCAGGTATGGTTATTTTGTTATATTTAAATATTATTTCTAGTATATCATCTATCTCAAATTTTGTAGTTGAGACGAATCCTATACCTGAAATAGAAATATCCACACCTAATATATCTAAATGATTTTTTTTGAAATTTACACTTGTAATTTTGAATATTTCGTTATACATATATCTTCTATTTGTTCTTTGTTCTTTTTTAAATATCTGATATCTTTTGAATAAATAACTGTAATTATTATTTTCCATAGTATTTTATCACTCGCTTTTCTATTTATATTAGTGAATAATAAAATAATAAAGCAAAAATATTCATAGTGCATTAAGTTTTGGTTAATTTTATAAAATATTTAACAGAAATATTTAACGCAATGAGTAGAATATAAAGAAAGGTGTCTCAAAACTAATTGCTTAATTTTGAGACACCTTCTTTATATAAGTGGATTTATGCATGCAAATTTTTAGCGTTGTGCTTCATATTGTTTTAAAAGTTTAACAAATAATTCAGGAACCTTTTCCATATTTTCTGGAGATTCAATAAATGCAATACGGAATTGAGTGCTTCCTGGATTAGGTTCACCCTTCTTAATATCGTAGAAACCTTTTAAAGGTGCTACTAGAAGAGTTGTATCTACTCCATTGTAATCTACTGAGCCTTTTTGTGCACAGTATAAAACGAAGTCGATTGAATCAAAACCTGGTTTTACAATATTTCTAACATCAATTACTGAGTATATAGATGCATCTGGGCTTGAAACGATAAGACCAGGTTCTAGTTTCTTAATGCCGTCATATAATTTAAACATGATTCCTTTATAATATTCACGAAGGCCTTTGCACCATTTAGCAATTTCTTCCTTGCTTTCATGAGCTAGTGCTCCAAATATATACTGGCCAATTACATTAGCACATAGATTTGCAGTATATTCAGCTACTGATTGAGTGTGGTATTCTTCATTATCAGTGATGATAGCTCCGATTCTTAAACCGCAAGCATTCCATACCTTTGATGCAGTCTCGATGCTTATTCTTCTACCTTCTATTCCAGGTACATCTGCATCGCTAAGGCCCCAGATACTTACTAGATCAGTGTTTTCATCATAATATAATTCACGATAAGCTTCGTCACTCACCATCCACATATTATATTTTACACATAGTTTAGCAAGTTCTTTAAGAGCTGGGTAATCATAGAGCTGACCTGTAGGATTGTCATAAGGTATTACAAGAAGCGCTCCAGGATTATGTTCTTTAATAGTTTCTTCAAGTTTGTCTAGTTCTGGAAGACTGAACTTTCCGTCTTCGTTTAAATGACGTTTTACTGTAACAGTTTTACGTCCAATTCTTTCTGCAAAAGAAATATAATTTGTGTAAGCTGGGTCAATCATCATAAGAGGTTTGTCCCCAGTTCCTGCATCTCCGCAAACACCAAGTAATAATAGTTCCATACCACTGGATCCACCATCAGTTACTTGAACATGTAATTTGCTAGTATCAAAGCCTTCGCATTTAAGAATATTTTTAAATGCTGCTTGAGCTTCGTCTGTACCAACAGTACCTGAATATCTTATAACACCCTTTGCAAATGGACTTTCAGGTGCATTTAATGCAAACATTCTTTTTTGCATAGCAGGATTCGTTGGAAGTGAAACGTTTCCGATTGCTACATTGATTAATGCAGGTTTTTCTTTACGTTCTGCAAATTTCATCTGACCAAGTCTTACGTCTGATGGCATTCTTTTTTTAAAATGATCTGATAGTACTGGTTTATTCATTGATAAAATACCCCCTAAAATGTAATTTATAATATATTGTATAGAATTTATCGTTTAAATAATTTACTAGGACAATTTAAGTATTAAATATTAATTATTTACACTGATTATAGTATAAGTATTTAAGTTTTAAAACTATTTTTAATAAATTGAATAAAATTTAATGTTATTTGTTGTTTTAAATTAAGTTTATTAATATTAATCAAGTCTTGAAGTGTGTGAAAAATAATAATTTTATGTAAAATTGGATTAATACATTAATTATTATTTATATTATGTGAGAATTTTTAGACAAGGGTGTTTTTTGAAGGTGCAGACATGGAAAAAATCATACACAGAAAAATTCAGACAGTACATGAATTAAATATTTGCTTAAGTTATATTAAAAAACATCTTCTTATTTCCATAACAATAATACAATGATAATATTTACGTAGAGTATTGTGTAAAGGATGGTAACTGTATGTATTTAGAATCAATATCCATATTGAAAGAGTACGTAGAAAATTTAACAATAGAGTCTGGTGAACAGCTAATGTTATTAGTAGGTGAGAAATCATCTTTAGAGGTGGAGGAACTGATTAATTATTTAAATAATAAAAATATTAAATTTTTTGGAGGGATTTATCCGAGGCTTTTAATCGAAAAGAAAAGCTGCTCGAAAGGCTTTATAATTGAGAAATTTGAACCTATATATTCTGCCATGGTACTTCCATTTTTAATGAGATTTAAACTAGATTTAAGTAGTATAGAGGGGTGCACAGCTTTTATACTTGTAGATGGTTTATCTAGCAGAATGAAAGATTTAACTAATACAGTTTACGAAAAGCTTGGACCTGGGGTTAACTATGTAGGTGGAGGTGCAGGTTATTATGATATGAAACAAAGACCTTGTATCTTTGATAACAGAGGAATATATAAAGATGTACTTTATGTATGTGTAGTAAAGAACAAATCTAATGTAGCAGTAAAACATGGTTGGAATAAACTAGAAGGTCCTTTTGAAGTTGCGGCATCAAGAGACAATGTTTTAACGAAACTCGATAGCTACAGTGCATTTGAAGTTTATAGAGATGTTATTGAAGACCACGAGCATATAAGACTTCTAAAAGGAGACTTTTTTATATATGCTAAAGATCACCCATTTGGAATACTTCAAAGTAATGGAGAGGTTATAGTAAGAGATCCAATTAGAGTTAATGAAAATGATGAAATAATTTGTGTGGCTGATATACCTGTGAATAGTCAATTATACGTTCTAGAGGGAAATCCAAATACACTGCTCAATTCATCAATTCAAATAGCAGAGCATTGTGCATCCATCGCACCTAAAAAATATGTTCCTTTTTTATTTGATTGTATTTCACGAGCTATGTTCTTAGAGGAACGTTTTGATGAGGAGATAAGTAATATTCAAAGCAAGTTAGCATTTAAAGTAAAAGGAGCCTTGTCTATAGGAGAAATATCCTCCCGAAATGATGGCAAGTTAATAATACATAATAAGTCAACAATCTTAGGTCTATTAGAAATTGAGTAGAATTTGTTAAAGTTATAAATAAATCTAATGTAGGTTAAAAAGTCAGGTATAGACAAACACGGCCGACAATTAACTTATACTCCGGTATATATTGACATTCTTTCGGCACGATAACTACTTTTGACAAGTCTAAAGTATTTAAATGTGCCTTCCAGAATGTCAATATATACCTGCGTATAAGTTAATTGTCTGGTATGGTTATCTATACATGACTTTTTTCAATAGTTAATATTAATTATCTTTGAAAATTTCTCTTTATGGATACACAACTTATTTTGTTCCGGCTCTAATTGTTATAGTATTAATAAATATCATTATTATTATCTGAAATTTGCTCATTTAATAATAAAGCTTCACGACTGCATAAATTATTTTCAAGGGCATCTTTCCTTAATACCAAGTATAGTTCAGCATTTGTAGCATTCTCATAAGGCATTACAAATAATACACCTATTCCTAGAGCTAATGCACCTAATATATACCAACCAATAAAGGATAAATCTAATACAAACATATCGAATTTATGACCTTTGGTCATTTCATTACTTAGCGTAATAGCTTCTTGAACGCCAATATTTGGATTATCTGCAAGGATATATGGTACCATTCTGTAAGCATAAGATTTAATGATACCAGGTATTATTAATAGCAGAGTCCAAAGGAGAATAAAAACGTTTGTTACGAACATTGTCTTTGTTATTCCCATATAGTTTTGCTCATTAAATCCAAAGCTAAAGCATTTTTTATTATTTCTATATTGAGCAGATTTTATAAAAAACCTTCTTCCACCTACTTCTAAACTATATCCAATAAAAATACGGAAAGCTATTGCTGCTATAATTATAACTAATATGATCGATACAAAGTTCCAATCTATAAAGCCATTATTATGGATATTTGAATAAATATAGTTTCTTGGGTTTTTAGAGTGAGAGCTACCGCTACCGCCGCCGCCCCAACCGGTATTACCTCCTGCTAGAGCGATGACTATACTAACCCAAAATGCACTCCAATAAGTTTTTCTTAAAATAGTTTTAGCATTATCTTTTAATTCTTTTCTAGACCACATAATATATCCCCCATTAAATTTATTGTTTTTAAAAGCTTATAGCATAAAAAGTATTATGATAAAGAATTAATGTAATTAGATTATATGGTATTACATAACCTTTATCAAGTTAATAAAGTACACATATTTACCTTTGCTGATTGATTTTATCTTATTATATACATATAAGCTTTCTATTACATTTTATTACTAGTTTTTTCTTATGATTTTAAAATTGACTGTGATGCTTTTCGGAAGCTTCTTAAAAATATTATATGGGAAATTTTAGATGTTTTGAGAAAAGAATAGAGAAAAGAGAAGAAGGTAATCAAAAATAAAATGGGGGCTGTTGCACTTATAGACAATCTTTTGATAAATTTACTTTCGGCCGTGTATGTCTATAATGAAACAGCTCCTATATGTTACAGTGATTATTTTCCAGAGGCAGCGGCAACCATGGCTTTCACATTTTCCACTTTAGCATTTGGAGGTATGGAACATCCTGAGGAAAGAATGAATCCTATTCCCATATCCTTTATCAGTTGAGTTGAGTAATTGTATACTTCATCGGGAGTTCCTAGTGTAAGTTTTGCAGCTTGAACATCTCCTTTAATGCACATACGAGCTCCGAGTTTTTCCTTTATTTTATAAATATCTGTCATGCCATCCGTTTCAAAAACACAGGTTCCCTTAGGAAAATCTTTAAAATAGTCGAGAGCACGTTCCCAGTTAGCATCAATATGGAAGTTGGCAGTTATGCCTGTTTCTATTACGGCTTCGGTTATCTTTTTAAGGTGTTTCCATATAAATCTTTCCCAAAGTTTAGGATTATAAAAGTCTGGACATGCACGGCCCATAGCTATAAATACACTCAGGGGGTCTACCGAATACTTAAGTTCTTCCTTCATAACTTTGATGTTGTAATCAGTAATAATCTCCATTACCGCATCGACCTTTTCAGGCATTCTCCTTATATCCAGTATGAATTTTGCCATAGTGCGCCCTCCGCTCAAATAATCAACTGGATGTGATATCTTACCTCCCATATAAATAGGATATCCTTCATTTCTCATGTTTTTGTCAAATTGAGTTCCATTATCTATCAATTCTTTCAATATTTTAAAATCAACATTTATTCTTTTTGAATAATAATCTTTTTGAAATTCTTCAAAGCCCTTATCTATTATGGTATCATAGTCATCAATGGTCATTGATTGGCATTCATCAATCTGCCAAAGCATATTATCAGGAAGTTCGCGGCCGGGAAGTTTTATATTTGAAAAAAATATTGTTCCCATAATTGCAGCAGCGGAACATACTCCAGAGGCTGCGTCCACATCTCCAATCAACTTTGTTCCATTTATAAAAGCCTTATTTGACATTTCTAAATTTAATACAAAATCAGATAATTTTAAATCGGTTGCAACAGCAAAAAAGGAATCTCCAAATGGAACAACAGGAGTCCTATCTGTCTTTTCTAATTTTATTGTCTTTTTAACTCTTTCCATACGTTCATTGTATAATTCTTGTGCTGTTTTCATATTAATTTCCCCCCATAATTTGAAATATTTTAGATTTATATATATATATTTAGATATAAAATTTATAAAGCCTTTGTTATAATATTAGAAAAATGAAACAATATTTTGTATGGATTGCACATTATGTTTTTAAAGGAGGTATTATACTTTGGAAGAAAGTTTGAGAAGGTTAAAAGAAGAGCTTGCTGAAAATTCCTTTAAACTACTAGAAGCTCTGGCACAAAACAAGGGTCTATCGTATATTATTGAAATAGGGTATAAAATGCTTGGAAATCCCTTTTGCATAATAGACATGAGTGGTAAAGCAGTTGCGACAATAAGCAGTGGAAAGATAAAGGACGACCCAGTATGGAATCAAGTAGTAACTCCTGGGTACATTTGCTTTGATACATTTTCTTTTTATATAACAAATAAATTTTATGCAAGGATAGATAATAATGAGGCTCCTTTCTTTTGGGTTGATAATTACTCAAAATATCCAAGACTTATTGGGAAAATAAAAGCTCAGGGTAAACATATTGCAACTCTTATAATTTGTGAGCATGAAAGGCCTTATGAGGTGGGAGATGTCAAGCTTACTTCAATTTTATGTAATGCGTTTTCAGTTGAATTACAAAAAAATGAATTCATAAATTATTCTCAAGGATTAATGTATGAGGCTTTCATTGAGGATTTATTGGAAGGAAAAATCAAAGACAACAGAATAATTCAAGAAAGAATAAAAATACTAAATTTAAAATTCAAAAGAAATCTTTTTGTACTTACTATCAATGTAGACGATTTCGTGACTAGAAGATCATTAATTTCATTAAACGTTCTAAGGGGAGAACTGGCAAAAATAATACCTTCGGTTAAAACTATAACACATAGTGATAAAATTGTTATGTTACTCAGTTGTGACAATAGAAAGCTATTTTTTAAAAATGACTTGGAAGCTCTTAAAAAATTCTTTAAGAGATATAAAATGTTCGCTGGACTCAGCAGCTGTTTTAGTAATATGGGTGAAATTGAAGAGTACTATTTGCAGTCATTAGAAGCATTAAAATTAGGAATGGATATGGATAAACAAGCTATTTTATTTAATTATGAAGACTATGCAGTATTTCACATGGCAGATATATGTTCCGATGTTATAGATCTTAAAAAGGTCTGTCATCCACCACTACTTGAATTAATTGAATATGACAGACAAAATAATACAGACTATACTCAAAGTCTCTACGCCTATATAATAAACTCAAAAAATCTCGTTAAGTCTTCCGAATATTTACATATTCATAGAAATTCTCTAGTTTATCGAATAGAAAAAATTGAAAAAATCATAAATGTTAATTTGAATGACAACGATGTATTGTTTAACTTGCATTTCTCGTTTAAATTGTTAGAATTTATGAAAATAACTTTTTAAATCTAAATTTATAAAGAGCATTTCTGTATAAACCAGAACTGCTCTTATTTATTGTAAAATAATTGATATATAGTTTAGTTATCTCAAATAAAACAATAAAAACACAACATAAAACAATAAAAATTTATTGATAAACAATAAATAAAATGTTATTCTATACATAGAGTTAAAAGTAAAGGCGGCATCACACTACATAGATACCCAAATCAGATACTTAACTTATACGCAGGGATATATTGCAATTATGGAAGGCGCATTGAATACTTAAAGCAAATTAGTTAAGTACTGAGTAAAGTTTATTTGAGGAGGTAATGTATGAAGATTAAATTAATTCAACCAGCTATGCTGCCAAGACCTATGGATACAAAGTTGAAAACAAGAATGTCTCCTTCGTTAGCGTTACTCACAATAGCAAATCTCACGCCGAAAGGGCACGAAGTTATTATTGAGAATGAAAATGTTGAGAAGATAAATTTTGATGAACCCGTAGATTTAGTGGTAATAACCGTCACAGTAGATGTTATGAATAGAGCGGTGGAAATATCAAAGGATTTCCAAAATCGTGGAATATCAGTAATTGCAGGGGGAATACATATTACAGCAGACCCAGAAAGTGCTGTTAATAGTTTTGATGCAATATGTGTAGGGATGGCTGAGAGAGTTTGGAAAAAAATTCTTAAAGATAAAGAAAATAATTCACTTAAGAAGATATATTACGACATGGAAAATATTTCTGGAGGAGAAATAGTATCACCTAACTATCACATCATTGATAATAAAAAGTATTTATATACTAATATAATTAGTACAAGCAGGGGATGTCCTTTTGAATGTGATTTCTGTTACAATAGTTGCAAAAATGTACTTAAAACTTATATTAATAGACCTATAGAGGATGTAATTAAAGATATAAGAGTATTAAAAACAAGACATATAATGTTTATTGATGACAATTTTATTGGAAATCCTGTATGGACAAAAAAATTATTAAAGGAAATAAAACCTCTTAAACTAAAGTGGAATGCGGCGGTTACTTCTAATATAGTGGACATGCCTGAATTACTAGATGAAATGAAGGAGTCTGGTTGTCAAAGTCTGTTTATAGGCTTTGAAAGTATAAATAGTAAGTCAATAGATAGTGTCCATAAGATACAAAATAGTGTAAAGAGATATGAAAAACTTGTAGATGAAATTCATAAAAGAGGAATAATGATAAATGCAAGTTTTGTTTTCGGATTAGATGAAGATGACATCTCAGTATTTAAGAATACATTAGAATGGATAGTTAAAAATAAAATAGAAACGGTAACCTCACATATCCTTACACCATATCCTGGTACGAAATTATACTCATCATTAATAGAGGAAAATAGAATTTTAGATTTTAATCTGTCAAATTATAATACTGCGCATGTGGTATATAAACCAAAGAATATGACAGCTGAAGAACTATATAATGGCTACTTATGGATATATAAAGAAGTGTACACGTTTAAAAATATAATGAAGAGACTACCAAAATCTAAAAAGCAATGGATTCCATTTATAGCGTTTAATTTATTTTATAGGAAGTTTGGAAAGCTGACGGAATTGTTGTGCAATATAGTTTCTTTTAAGAATATAGGAAGATTTTTTCGATGGTTATCTTATCGTATAAAGTAGGTGGTGGAACTTTTATCTTTCTATCATTTATCCGATGGCTGAGGTAAGAGGTATTTCTCTTAAGCAAACTCCACCTGAGTCTTAGAATTACTTGATAATATTCTGGTCAAAGGTGCCAAGAATGTGTTAATATGTAACTAATAAAAATT
Organism: Clostridium thailandense; assembly: GCF_019207025.1. Taxonomy (GTDB): domain Bacteria; phylum Bacillota; class Clostridia; order Clostridiales; family Clostridiaceae; genus Clostridium_AM; species Clostridium_AM thailandense. Next base: position 13,432 of record NZ_JAEEGC010000130.1, read on the forward strand.
TTTAATTAACAAAAATAATATTTTCTTGGGAGATGATCTATATGCATAAAAATAAATTAGTCGTTGTTGGAGTTGGACATGTTGGTTCATATGTTTTAGCAGATGCTATGAAAACTGGTTTGTTTGCAGAAATTGGTGTGATCGATATTTTAAAAAATGTAGCTTATGGAGAGGCTCTTGATCAAGCTCAGGCAACAGCCTTAACTTATATGAATAATGTTGATGTTAAGAGTGGGGGATATGAACAATGTGCTGACGCTGATGTCATTATTATTGCTGCCGGTCCAAGTGTTATACCTGATCCTGATAATCCAGAAGATGAACCAGATCGTACTTTATTAACAAAAATGAACTGTGAAGTTATCCGTGAAGTTATGACTGGTATTACGAAATATACAAAAGAAGCAATTGTAATTTTAATTACGAATCCTTTAGATACAATGGTTTATATTGCTGAAAATGAATTTGGTTATCCCGTTGGACGTGTATTTGGTACTGGAACAATGTTAGATTCTGCTCGTTTACGTAAATTAATAGCTGATACATATCAAATTGATCCTAAATCTGTTACTGGTTATATGATGGGTGAACATGGCAGTACTGCTTTCCCTGCTTTGAGTCATGTCAATGTTTCTGGTATTCCATTTATCGAATTAAATCAATATTTCCAAGCGACAGCAGATATTCAATCTCCTGAAGTAGTAAAAGCTTCAATTATTAGTGCTGCTTATAAAGTGTTAAATGGTAAAGGTTGGACCAATGCTGGTGTTGCTCAAGCTGCAGTTACAATGGCAAAGGCAGTTTTATTAGATGAAAAGAGTGTTTATCCTGTTTCTACTACTTTACGCGGACAATATGGTCATGATGGCGATGTGGCATTGAGTATGCCATGTATTATTGGGCGTGAAGGTATTTTAAAGCAATTACCTATAAAATTAAATGAATGGGAAGCACAAAAATTAGAAGAGTCAATTTCCTTTATTCAAGCAACTATGCGTGATGCAAAAACTGGCCCAGACTTTGCAAAATAGAGCAGAGAAAAGTTTAAGCGAGATAAGAAATTATACGTCTCATTAGTAATAAGGTGGTGATTTTCCATGGATACAACTATTTATTATTTTACTAGTACAGGCAATTCGCTTAAAATAGCTAAGGATCTAAAAGATGATCTGGAAAATACTAGCATCGTTCAAATATGCAAGAATAATATGAATATCAAGAGCGAAACAAAGTCAGAAAGAATAGGATTCGTATTTCCCGTTTATTTTAGAGGATTACCTCATATGGTAAAGAAGTTTGTAGAAAACCTTAATATTAATGTAAATTCATATTGTTTTGCTGTTGCAAGTTATGGAAGTAATGCAGCTTTATCCTTTGAGCAGCTAAATCATTTACTTACAAGTAAAGGAGCCGTTTTATCAAGAGCCTTTGGAATACCTATGCCGGGAACTATGTGGTCTATGTATTATCCACATCCTAAGGAAGATTATATTAACAGGATTGAAGCCCAAAGAGAGCTAACTAGAGAAATTGCTAAAGAAATTAATAATAAAACTATAGTTAAGCTTTCAGAGATAAATAATAGAACCTTAGAAGAAAAAATGTATAGCTCTTTTCAACCCTCTGGAGAAGATAAGGATTTTTGGGCAGATGAAAAGTGTGACGACTGCGGAATTTGTGCAAGAATATGTGCTGCCAATAATATAATTATGTCTAACCAAAGGCCACAATGGCAGCATCAATGTGAGCAATGTTTGGCTTGTCTTCATTGGTGCCCTAAAGAATCTATTCAGTATAAGAAAGATTCTTTGAATAAAGAACGATATCATAATCCTTATGTCAAAGTAGAGGAACTATTCCAGAAGCATTAAGTATTTATATAGGATGGTGTGATTAAACAAAATTTTACATTTAGTAAATCCATCAATATCAATGCATTCAACTTTTTTAATTTCCATGTCTTGATATATAAAATGGACTTTATCACACCCTCCTATACAATGAACATATAGCTGCTTAATTATTATAAGAGCAGCTTTATTCTGTAGCAACGTTCATTTTATCATCTTCTAACTGTTTGCTTTTCTTTAGCAAAAGCGTAGGAATAATAACCATAGCAGTAATAATTGAAATGACTAGCATTGTGTCGTTTAGTCCTTGAAGCTGAGACAGCTTTACAACAATCCCATAAAGCTGACTTAGAGCTCCAGCTTGAGCATCACTTGAAGACATTCCAACCTGGACCATAGAGCCCTGTAACATTTTAAACAAATTCATACTACCTGGATTTAAATTGCTCACCTGCTGGGCTAAGTCTGAATAGTTAGCTGTAGTTCTATTTTGCATAATACTTGTAATCATGGTAATGCCAATAGACGTCCCCACTTGTTTCACAGTATTCATAAGAGCAGAAGCATTTGACATCACCTTCTTTGGCAATCCACTAAGACCCAAGGTCTGAACCGGTGCCATAAGAAAACCAACCCCAAATCCTCTGATGGCTAATAGAAATGTAATGGTATCATTGGAAGTTTCTAATGTGATTTTTGACATGCTATAGCTATTAAGCCCAATTAATATTAAGGCAGTTATGGCAAATATTCTTGTATCTATTTTGTTTCCTAGTTTTCCATATAGTGACATAGAAACTCCGGTTGCTATTGCTTCTGGGAAGAGTATCCAGCCAGCCTGCATTGCAGTTAATCCTTTGATTTGTTGTAGAAATACAGGCATAAGGAAAACAGCTCCATTGAGTGCCAGTAATGCAACATTCATAATAATGTTACTCATACAAAAAGTGTAATTCTTTAAAAGTCTTAAGTTAAGCATAGGCTCAGGAATCAAGAGTTCATTTACAACAAATATAAGCATACTATAACATCCAACTATCATTAGTAATACATTTTTGATATCACTCCAATCCAAATTACTTTTTCCAAGTACATAAAGGATAAGTGCCATTCCAATAGCTGAGCTCAGAAACCCTATAATGTCAAAGTACTTTGTTAATTTACTATCGGATTTTCTAAGTACAATTATAGCAGTTATTATACTTATTATTCCAATTGGAATGTTTATAAAAAAAGCAAACCTCCAACTAACATTCTCAACGATATATCCGCCAAGAGTTGGTCCTAAAGCAGGTGCGGCCATGTTGCAAATACCAATTGTACTTATTACCATGGGCATTTCTTCTCTATCAAAAGTTGTCATCAATATTGTCATTCCTAGAGATATAATAAATGCTCCTCCCACTCCCTGAATAATTCTTGCTGTTATGATGGATATTAAATTCCATGAAATTCCGCACATTAATGAACCCAAAGTGAACATGCTTAAAGCAATAACAAAGATTTTTTTAAAACCAAATCGTTCACTTAAATACCCAGTTGACGGTATGGTAACTCCCATAGTTAGCGTATATGCACTTACCACCCACTGTATTTGATCGAGGGATGAACCAAAGGTTTGCATCATTTTTGAAGTAGAGAGATTTACAATACTGGTAGCTAGATTTACCATAAATAATCCTAGTACAACCACACTCATTGTAATCCATTTATATGAGTTTCCTTTTTCCTTGTCCATAATTTCACCTACTTTATATGGATTTTTACAGGCGCATTGGTTCCAGGCAAAAGATTTACGTCTGTTTTCTCGAATAGGATTTTCACTGGAACTTTCTGAACAACTTTTGTGAATGTGCTGCTTGAAGAGGATGGAAGCATAGAAAATGCGGAATTTGCTGCATCGCCTATTGATTCGACTTTACCCTTAAATATTCTTCCTTTAAACTGATCAATACTAATCTCTACTATCTGACCTGGTTTTACTTTTGCAACCTTAGTTTCCTCGATATTAGCAGTTACATACAACTGGCTAGGATCTACCACCATAGCAAGAGTAGGAGTTGAGGCGCTTGATTCATACTCTCCAACGTTTGCCTGCTTTTTAATAATTACTCCATTCATAGGTGCTCTCAAAAGAGAAGTATCTATATTGGAATCATCCAATCCAATTGAATCAATACGACCAATGATTTGATCTTTTACTACTTTATCCCCCTCCTTAACGTTAAATTCAACAAGTTTTCCTGACACCTGAGGAGATATCTTCACAAAATCTCCAGCTACCTTTGAATCTTCAGTAGAAATAAAATTATTATTGTTATACCAATAATAATATCCTACGCCTCCAAGGGTTATTAGCATTGCAACAAATATAGTTGAAATTATTAATTTCCGTTTTTCCTTCATTCTTATCATCCTTTCTTAATCTCTTACGCCGACTTCAACAAACATACCTGGTTTCAATTGCATATACTGATCTTTAAAACTCACTTTAACAAGAATGTTCTTATTTTTTGAATCGACTACAGAGTCAATCATAAATATTTCACCGTTAAATTCCTTGTCTGGAATTTCTGCTACTTTAATAATTACTTCTTGTCCAACTTTTACTCTATTTATGTATGCTGCAGGAAGGTAGGCATTAATCAGCATTGTATCGGAATTTACAACAGTTATCAGAGTAGAGCCTGCTGCTGCTAATTCTCCGGTATTGATAGTTTTTTCTGTAACAACTCCAGATATAGGAGAAATAATGACTGCATTCTCAAGTTGATTTTTTGCAATATCCAATGCTGCTTGGGCCTCCTTCACTTGTGATTCTGCTATATTGATGCTCTCTTGAGTTTCTCCTTTATTTAAAAGGTCCAAAGACGCTTTTGACGAGTTATAGGATGCTTCTGCTTCAACTAGTGATGTCTGCAGCTCTTCAAGTTGAGATTTTGAAATAGCTCCAGTATCAAAAAGCTTCTGGTTTCTCTCATAAGTAGTCTTAGAGTTTTCATATTTGGCTTTTGCACCGTCTACTGCAGCTTGAGCTTGATATATTTGCTCGGGTCTAGCGCTGCTATGTATTTTAACTAAATTTGCCTGAGCAGTATTCACAGCAGCTTCTGCCTTAGTTACTTGAGCTTGAAGCTCTTTTGAATCCAGCTTGATAAGTAGATCTCCTTTTTTCACCTTTGAACCAACATCAACATAGGTTTCAGTGACTTTATCAGTAATTTTGGGAGATATATTTACATTTTCATTTGTACTAATTTTACCTGCCATTAGATATACTAGATTCTTCTTGCTGCTATTCTCTGCATTAATGGTACTTTTAACCTTAATCTTATCTGAACTGCCGCACCCAGTTAATGTGGAGATTCCTAAAATTGCTGATAATATCAATATTAAAGTTAGTTTTTTCATTATCCATTACCCCTTTCTGATTATTATTCAGTTTTGAAGTTTAACTATTGTTAACTTTTTAATCTTTATAAATTTTTGTTTTTTACAAATAAGAAACGCATCGTTTCTTATTTGTATGATATAATAAGTTTGCAATAAATGCAATAGAAAAAATAAAATTTTTTAAAAGGGTGGTGTTAGCAATATGGATGAGCAAGAAAACAACTCTTCCCTTCAGCCTGCTAAGTCGGAGGATGACGAAAGCAAGAACACTGGAATTAGGCGCCGCGGCAAAATTCTTGAAGATGCTATACTTAAAGCTGCCTTAGATGAACTCACTGATGTAGGCTATTCTCATCTAACTATGGAGGGAGTTGCTGCACGAGCAAAAACAAATAAAGCAGTTATATATCGTCGTTGGCCAAACAAGGCGAAACTTATAATCTCATCATTACAGAAACATATACCTAAACCTATCACTGATGCACCGAATACAGGAAATCTTCGTGATGATGTAATTATCTTGCTTCGAGGAATATTAAAACCGCTTGAAACTATTGGCAATGAGACAATACATGGCCTTATGGTGGATCTTAGCAGTCATTTAGTATCCTCAATGCCAGAAATGGCAAATTTAAGTGAAGATAAATTATCAAAAGCTATGATGACAATTTTAAAAAATTCTGAACTTAGAGGTGAAGTTAATCTAGAAAAGATTAGTCCTAGAATTGTTTCATTGCCCTTAAACTTGATACGCTATGAGATTCTTACTACTCATGAGCCAATATCTGATAAAACCATTAATGAAATTGTTGATGATGTTTTTATTCCACTCGTTCGTTTATGAGATTTTTTTATTACGGAGACTTCAAGCTTATTTTTGTAAAAATTAGAAACTACTTTTATGATAGGAATTTTTTGTTGTAAAAGAAAAAGAAGCTGCTGTACTAAGAAATTAGTGCAACAGCTTTTATTTTGAGGTTTCAGCAAACTTTAATATTTTATATGAAAGATAAAGGTTTAAAGTAACATCCGGATTGTTTAAATTTAAATTCATAATCTCTGCAATTTTATTAATACGATAGTCCATTGTATTGCGGTGAATATTTAATGCATGTGCTGCCGCCGCGATGCTATTTCCGTTTGAAAGATAAGCATACAGACTTTCTGAATAGCTTGCATTATTTTTACAATCATAATTTATAAGAGCAATCAATGAAGGATTAAGGAAATTCTTTAAATCTTTGTGTTCTGAGGCTATATCTATGAGATGATATAATGAATAATCGCCATATGCATAAATAGTTTTTTTACCATTCATTCGTATGCCAAGTTCAATTGATTTAATAGCTTGCAGATAATATTCATGTATATCTGCAATATCATGAAAGCAATGACTTAACCCTCCAACCAGCTGCTGTTTTTCTAAAAATACAGAGAGGTTATTAAGATAATCTTCAGATAGAGTTTCGCTTTTAGAGCTGAAGACAATTACAAAGTTATTGTGGTAAATTAGAGACTTGCCACTATAAACTAGATTGTTGAAAATATCTAACATGTAAGGATGAGGGATATATTCATTACTTTTCTGAGTAGGACTAACTGTAATGACATATAGGTTTTCTTCAAAATTCAAATCCATGTATTTCAATCTTTGTTTAATAACTTCACGACTTTGTTCTTTCTCTTCTAATAAATCTACAATGAAATATTCATATCTCTTTCCCTTGCTGGAATAGAATACAGAATTTCTTTTAAGTGCAGAAGAAATTACATCAGATATAAGAGACATAAGTTTAATATCACTTTCCTGAAACTGCTTTTCATATTCTAATGTTGAGAGATGTCCAAATACGTTGCCATCTATTACAATTTTAGCTACTATCCATTGGCGTGGAGATGCTTTGGTTTTAACGAATATTGGAAAATTGCTTTTGTATAATTTATCTAAATTTCCTTGCTCGATTATTATTGTAATCTCTGTATCTGTAAAATAATCAACGCTTGTGATTTGTTGCCAAAATGGATCATCCACAGAAACACCTTGAGTATATCCAAGTACCTTAAAGCTAATATCATGTAAAAACAATGGGTTTCCAAGAATTTTATAACCTATGTTCATAATATCTTGAAGACTACCATCAGAGAGCAGTATATTCATTAATTTTAATGAGCTTTGAATATAATGACGATGTATCATTAGAAGAGATCTTATTTCATTTAAAATTTGGATGATATCTATACTTTTAGTAACTATTATAATATTTGAATCTAGATGGTGTATATACTCATCAGAAAGAGGGATGTCAGCAATGCACAATACGTTTGTTGGAATATCTTTAAAAGGAATTTCAAGCAAGTCTGAAGCATTTCCTATGTAAAGGAAATCTTGTTGGAATAGTCTATGGTTTTTGTTAAACAATTCAACAGAATAAATACAAGAAAATTCTTTTTTAAAAACATATAATTTAGGACTTAACTCAATAATATAATCTACAATTTCACTAAGAGGTATACTCATATAAATCACCTATAATTCTGATCATTGTAAAAAGTTCCAAAAACACAATCGAATTTTCTGAAATTTCTACAATGATATATGTAAAAATTTATGATAAATTGATTATATAACATGAAAAGACAAAATACAATGGGTTACATTGATGTGTATTTCTTAAATATGCAGATTGTTTTAAAATATTTTGTCTATAAAATTAAAATTTGGAGAAGTATATGAAAATGAATATTTATATGTAAATTATTACGAAAGTATTAGGGGGGAAAATAATTGTTGATTATTGGAGAATTAATAAACACAAGTAGAAAAGCAATACGTGAAGCTGCTCTGAAAAAAGATGGTGAGTATATACAGCAAATTGCAAAAGTACAGGAAGAAGCAGGAGCAACATATATAGATGTAAACTGTGGTACATGCATAGAAACTGAAGTAGAGACTATGGAATGGTTAATTGATAACATACTTCAAGCAACTAACCTGCCATTATGTATAGATAGTCCCAATCCAGTAGCTTTAAGAGCAGGATTAAAGAAAGCTACAAATGCTAAACCAATGATTAATTCCATAACAGATGAAACTCCAAGATGGAATGCAGTATTGCCTCTAGTAAAAGAGTTTAACGCTAAAATCGTAGCATTATGTATAGATGATGGTGGTATGCCTAAGACAAATGAAGATAGAATACGAATTGCTCATTCTATAATAACAAAGTTAACTGCAGAAGGAGTTAACTTAGACGATATATATATAGATCCACTTATAAAGCCAATAAGTGCAGGAGAAAAGAATGGAATAGAAGTATTAAAAGCAATACAACAAATTATGGAGGGACATCCAGGAGTACATACTACTTGTGGATTAAGTAATATATCTTACAGCTTGCCAGCAAGAAAGGTACTTAACAGATTATTCATGGTACAAACTATGGCAAGAGGAATGGATTCTTATATATTAGATCCGACAAACAAAGAAATGAGAGCTGCTTTAATTGCATCGCAGGCATTACTTGGACAAGATAGATTTTCAAGAAAGTTCATCAAATCTTTCCGTGAAGGTCTATTTGACTAAGAAACTTGTTTATTGAAGCTTAAATCTCCTAAGGAGATACGGTTTTAATATATAAGGTAGATGTTGTAGAGGAAGCAGGAGTGAAAAGTATAAAATATCATGTAATGTAAATAAGTTAAAAAGCCTTTATGCAGCAAAGTAAGCAAGTATTTAACCTAAAACCACTTTGGAAGAAATTTGTATGAATAGCTGCAGGAGGTTCTTGCTGTCTTCTCTCATTCTACCTCATTTAACTTATATAAGCCCACTCTTTATTAAGGATATGGAACCAGGTTTCATACTATCCAGTGGAGGTTCAATACCTCCAAATGACAAGGTTGAAAATATAAAAGCCGTGATTTCGGTTGCTACTGGAAAATAAAAATTTATAGAGTGATGCAGGAATATAGCCTATATCTAATTCCAAAAGTAAATCATAGAATTAGATATAGGCTGTATTTTTTATGTTTCTATATTTGGATTTGTTAAAACATTCCTACTTTAGTTATCTAGCAGTAAAGTTTATTTTTATACGTTACATAATATGTTATTCACATGGCATTAGAAGTGATACTATAAATTTTAATTTAGTGAAAATAAGAGATTATATGAGTAATATTTCAATGAAAATATATTATAATTTAATGTATGATATGATTTCCCACAGGAGGTGGGGAATCATGAATAAGATTGAAGAATTATTGATTAAGATTGACGAATTAAGAAAAATTATGTGCAACTTAATTGATGAACAGTCAAATTTGCTAGATCCAAAAGTAGTACAGGCTAGCCAAAATCTTGATGAAGCTCTTAATTTTTATCATGAACTTTTAAAGAGCAAGGAAAGAAAATAGTTTAAGAGTCAAGAAAGGGGGAATGCGGAATAAAGGGGCTATTGCACTATAAAAAATTCACCAGAAAGTTAACTTTTGGCGGTTATTCTATATAGTGGACAGCCCCTTCTATTTTTAACAAGATGTTAATATAAACTAAATATTAATTATACAATATAGTGTTATTATAAAAATGTAAAATCTATTTGAGGACAACACATAACTAGCACTGATAGAAATATCAGTGCAAATTTTTTTGTGTATATTTTTGAAGAAATCGTTGTCACAGTCTATTATAAATAGTTGTGTAATAATATTACAAATGTGTTATAATTTCTATATATTTTGATGTAAGGTGTAGTAAACATATTTAAAATGGAAATGGAGTGATAAAATTGAAAGAATTTGAAGAAAAATTGAAAAAGTATATGATGGAGAATAACATAGATGCAGAGCAATATATTTATGAGAGTACTTGCCACACTGTAGAAGAGGCAGCATCTGCCGCTAATGCATCTCCAAAAGAGATTGTAAAGAGTATATGTTTAATAGATAACGGGGGTAATCTCATTGTTGGTATTGTTAGAGGAGAAGATAGGGTAAGTACATCAAGGGTAGCAAAAGCATTAAATATAGAAACTCCTAAAATTGCAACCCCTGAAGAGATACTGGATAAGACTGGATACATATGCGGAGGAGTACCATCATTCGGATATGAAGGAATATTTTTAATTGACCCTAAGGTCATGGAAAATGATCTTATTTACACTGGCGGAGGTTCACCGTATTCATTAACAAAAATTTCGACAAAAATATTACAGCAGATAAATAAAGGACAAATAGTTAGAATAAGAAAATGAATTTAAGAATATACAGATAACAAGACAATGCACTCTATGAAGTTAAAGGTAGTAGAAGCAATAAAGAAGTAAATATAATATAGATATGGAAGGTAACTTCCTATGACAATTTGTCTCATACAATTTTGTATTTTAAGGTTTGAAAAATTATTTGTTGAAATAGTTAAAAGTATAATTTGAGGAGGGATCAATTAAGGGAATGGTGATAATTTCAGGGTCTCCAAGAAAAGATGGTAATACAGATTTGTTGTTATCGATATTAGATTTAGAATTACAAAAAAATAATAAAGGATGAAAAAGGTAAATCCTATATTAAAAGATTTGCACAAAATTTAGCATGGCTAATGAAAAAAATAGAGGAATAATTAATATGAAAAAAGGCGATAAGTTATTTGTAAGAATAGACTATAAAAATAATGAAACAGAGGTCACTTCAAGAGACTTCCAAGACCATATAGAATATCTAAAGGGTGTTGCTGCTGAGAGATATTTTGTTGGAGGAGGCTTTAAGAATGCTTCAGGTGGCATGATTATGTTCAAGGCAAAGGATTTAGAAACGGCAAAAATAATTGCAAAAAAAGATCCCATAATTGAAAGAGGGTTGTTTAGAGTTGAAGTGTATGAATGGGAGTTGCTGATATTATCAGATATGGAAATCTGATATATACAAATAAACATTGCAAACTTTTTGTCTGTAAGTATTTACGAAAGCAATTTATACTATAATTATAGCGCTAGAGATTACAGTTTAAAGTTTGTATAAGAGGTGATAAAGATGAGATTGGCAGAGGCATTGGTTTTGAGAGCGGACTGTCAAAGAAAGATATCGCAGCTAAAGCAGAGGCTAGAAAGATCTGCAAAAGTACAGGATGGAGAAAAGGCGCCAGAAGATCCAAAGTTACTGTTTAAAGAACTGAATAGTACTATACAAGAATTAACTGTCCTGGTAAAAAAGATTAACAGAACTAACTGCTTAACTAACTTCGATGATCAAAAATCAATTTTAGAGGCGTTGGCTGAGAAGGATGCTATTAGCATGGAGCGGGATGTATTGGAAGAATTAATAGAAAAGGCTGCAGTTAAATACGATAGATATTCACGGTCAGAGGTTAAATTTGTAAGTAATATAAATATAGCTGAAATACAAAAACAAAAGGATGAATTATCAAAAAGGTACAGAGAACTTGATTTTAAGATACAAGAAAAAAATTGGTCATCAGACTTAATTGAAAACTAGCAGCTATAGATAGGTAGTACATTTTGTAAAAGCGAGCACAACCCGCCAACAGGGAAAGTTGGAAGCTAAAGTCTCATCCGAGCGGCCGGCTCTGGGCATTATTACAAGTAAGCCGTTAATTGTTATGGGATTTGGAAATTCCTTTATAGTGTAATTTTAATTGTTATTACCGCGTGTTGGTTTATAAATTGTATGAGGGTGGGAATGGGGAAATATTATACAATGAGTATAAGGGAGAATCTCTGGATTATAAGGAGATCCTTCTTTTTATTTTGTTTGTAATTATAGTCTAATGTTTCAACAATAATAGAAGATAGCAGCAAATTTTGAATAGAAAATACACTTACAATAACGAAAAAATTTGAATTAAGTCCTTTTCTAATTTCACTAATGTCAATTGCTTGCGCAGCTAATTTGTATTACTCTCAACCTTTACTAGAACAGATTTCCAGATTCTTCAATGTATCATCGTTTATAATTGGAACTGCAGCTATGCTGATTCAAATTGGATATGCAATAGGATTGATTTTTCTGGTTCCATTGGGAGATATTAAAGAACGTAGACGTTTAATAATAACAATGCTATTTTGCTCAGCAATGGCGCTGCTTTCTATATCTGTATCTTTAAATATATGGTGGCTATTATTCAGTTCTCTGATAGTTGGGTTGACTTCGATTACTCCAATGTTGATTGTACCGTTAGCTGCACATCTAGCAAAACCAGCAGAAAGAGGTAAGGTAATTGGGAGTGTAATGAGCGGATTACTAATTGGTATATTATTATCACGTGTATTTAGTGGAATTATAGGGTCAATTCTAGGATGGCAAATTGTTTATCGTATTGGGTGGTGCACTAGGTTCATGGCTGGGGACATTTTTCTGGGGATTGTTTGGATGGATTGGAGTATGTGGTATTGGAATAATTTTTCAGATAATCGCAGCAATAATTCATATTTTTGGTATAAAACGCAGATAAAAATAGATGTCCACGGCCGAAAGTTGATTTACACTCCGGGATATGTTAAATGCCTAGTGTGGGTATCTATAGAAGTGATAAATTCAACTACAGGGTGTTAGCAGCACCCTGTAATTGTTTAGAAAACTGGTATTACTAATTTAACTTTACACATTTTCAGCAATATAATAAATTAAATTTTCAGTATCCTCCCAGCCTAGGCATGGGTCTGTTATGGATTTACCATAAACATTACCATTTACATCTTGGTTACCTTCTACAAGGTAGCTTTCAATCATAAGTCCCTTAATCATTTTCTTTAGTATAGAATTATATTTTCTACTTGCTAAGACTTCTCTTGCAATTCTTGGTTGTTCTTTATGAAGTTTCATTGAATTTGAATGATTTGTGTCTACAATAATAGAAGGATTTAATAGTTGTTTATTTTCATATTCTTTAGCAAGAGACGTTAAATTTTCATAATGATAATTTGGAATGTTTCTGCCGTAAGAATCTACTGCACCTCTTAAAACAGCGTGAGCAAGAGGATTTCCACTTGTTTTAATCTCATAACCATTATATATAAAAGAGTGCTCAAGCTGTGCCGCTTTAATAGAATTTAGCATTACATGGATATCGCCACTGGTAGGATTTTTCATTCCTACAGGAAAATCAACACCACTTACAGTAAATCTATGCTGCTGATTTTCTACTGAACGAGCTCCAACAGCATGATATCCTAAAAGATCTGCAAGATAGGAGTAATTTTCAGGATATAGCATTTCATCAGCAGCAGGCATATAATATTCACTTAATGCCTTTATGTGAAGTTTTCTAATTGACTTTATGCCTTTGACTAAATTTGGCTCTTTTTCTAGATCTGGTTGATGAGCCATTCCTTTATATCCCTCACCAGTAGTTCTTGGTTTATTTGTATATATTCTAGGTATAATAATAATAGAATCTTTTACTTTTTCTTGAACTTTTGCAAGCTTTCCAATGTATTCACAAACAGAATCTTCGCTATCTGCAGAGCATGGTCCTATTATAAGAAGAAATTTGTCTTCTTCATTTTGAAAGACTTTTCTTATTTCCATATCTCTATTTTTTTTAATTTCCTTAATATGATTTGGAAGGGGCATTTCTTCCCTAATTTCTCGTGCTGTGGGGATTTTTTTTATAAATTTTATACTCATATTTTTAATTCCTTTCTTTAGTGCATTTATAAGTTCAAATCGTCTATGGAACTCAGAGCACTTCATTGAATAGATAATAATTTTAATTTGTTTTTTAGTTTTATGTTATAGTTAACTGTTGATAATACCGCGGGCGTATACGATCCACATATGATATAAGTTTCTATTTATGTAATTAAAAACTTTTTGCGCTATAAAGTTCTTAATATAAATGTATATACCTTGTACAAAATTAGGTAAAAAAATAAGGCTCTAATGAGCCTTATTGTAAAATCAAATCTATAGTGTTATACGCATAGAACATTTCTATACGAAATAAAATTCGATTTATTAAACTCATTGAAAATTGGAACAAATATTTTTTTGCAGAAAAAGTAACCAGCGCTAAAATAAAGATAGCTCCAGCTATAATAGAAATAATATTTTCCGCTTATTCCCTTTCCAATGATATTTTTCATAATCTTATCCTCCAAAGACTTTATTATATGTAATTATATCATTTGTTTTTTTTATGTCAAATACATGTTTTTCTATTTAAGATAAAATATTCCAATAACAATGCTTGTTAATCAGCCATTCCATTTAAATAGATTTGCCATCCTTGTATCTGAAAAATTATTAAGTTCCTCTGATTATGTAAATTATAACATGTTTATAGTTTACAAATGGCAAGATTTGCTTTACAATTAGTAATAATATTGTGTACAAATTAAACATAGTAAATTTCAGAATTATATATAGTTACCCCTAAAACTTAATTTATAAAAAAGTCTAATTGATAGTTTTTATGAAAAGGATTTCTAATTTGTAGTATATGCATAACATCATATGGATGAGTAGATATATAATTTTGAAAGCTACTAAATCATATCTAAAAGTTTCTGTTCATTTAAGTGTTTTTCCCATTATCTTTTACTTCGTTGATCATACAATGGATTTTATATAGCAGAGTGTATTACCAAAAAGCTTATTATGCAGATTTATTAATTGAAAGGAGAATTACATGATGAAAAATTTCAGTATATCTGAAGTAATGGATTCCTTTGGTGTTACCAAGTTTACCTGGAAAATCTTTTTTCTTCTTGGATTTGCTATGGTGTTTGATGGCTATGATTATATGATTGTATCCTATACAATGCCGCAAATAGCTAAAGAGTGGGGCTTAAGTGCAGTAGCTAAAGGTAGCTTGTCTTCTTGGAGCTTGATTGGTTTAATTTTAGGAGGTGCATTCTCAGGCATTATCTCTGATAAAATTGGAAGACGGAAGACGTTAGTGATTGCTATTGGATTATATTCTCTTCTAAATATTCCAATATATTTTTCTAATAGCTTTACGACTTTTGCACTTTTCCGTATACTTGCTGGAGTGGGACTAGGAGCATGTATTCCTGTTGTAACCACTACTTATTCTGAATCTACGCCCACAAATAAACGAGCTATTTTTATAACCTTTGGAATGGCATGGATGATTGTTGGTTGGGTAATTGCCGGTCTAGTTGCTACGGCTGTTGTTCCTGTGTTTGGATGGAGGATTTGTTACTTGATTGGAGGTATTCCATTCTTATATTCCATTTACTTGTACTTTAAAATGCCTGAATCAGCTTATTGGTTAGCTAATAAAGGATATAGGGAAAAAGCGGTTAAAGCTCTTCAAAATATTGAATTTATTGCAACGGGTAAAGCTACTGAATGGGATCCTAAAGCATTAGTTATTCCGCCGCCATCTAGACAAGCTGGACCAAAAGCACTTTTCTCCAAACGATATATTGGAATTACTATTGGTATTTGGATAATGTATTTTTGTGGTTGTTTTATTGTTTATGGTATCAATGCCTGGCTGCCTTCATTGATGTTAGAAAAGGGTTTAAATATGTCTTCGGCATATGGACTGGCAATAGCTCAAAATGCAGCTGCTGTAATTGCTAATTGTTCTACTGGCTTTGTGGCTGAAGTGGTTGGCCGAAAAAAGAATCTTATGATATCCTTTTCTGTTGCTGCCATTTCTGTTGTCATTATGGCAAACATAGGCGGTGGTTTTAGTGCTATTCTAGCCGCATGTATTTTCTTAGGGTTTGCTGTAAATTATTCAATTACAGCGATACAACCTCTAATGGCAGAGGCGTATCCAACAGAATTCAGAAATACCGGTGTGTCTTGGTGCCATGCATTTGGTCGAATTGGTGGAGCGAGTGCGCCAATTATCGCTGGTATAGTCATTGGGATGGGAAAAGGATATGCATTATCCTTTATGTTTTATGCTATTCCAGCAGTTTTAGGTCTATTAGCGGCTATTTTTCTAGTGAAAAAGGAGACTAAAGGAAAATCCCTTGACGAGCTTGCCGAATAGGATTAATTTTATTTTAAGACCAAGACGTTTTGTAAAAAGTCTTTTTACTTCAGTTTTAGCAAATTATTATAATATAAATGAAAAAGATAACTTCTTTAAAACTATAGGGTGTTAGCACCCTATAGTTTTAAATTTTATAGTTAATAAAAATAGTAGCTATGACAACTGGCTTTAGTATTTTTTCATTATTGAGGATAAAAGTAATTTAAAAAAAGAACACAGGCTCCTTTCGCTCTTTATACAATTTATTTAGTCGTATTGCAACGTCTTTAACTGGACTGTCTTTTATTGTTCGGGCATTTTGTGGACAATTCTTGATACAGGCACAACAGGTTATGCATTTCTCATTATCAATTGAATTACTATTTTTTGAATCAATAGCATCAACAGGACACACTTCTGAACAAATCCCACATTGTGTACAGTTATTATTAATTGCTATAAAATCAACACTCCATACCTTGGTAATTCCTCCATAGGGATAATTGCCAGGTATCTTTATATCATAGCTTTGATCCAATGATGAAATAGATAATAGCTTTTCATTTATTTTACGCCCAAATAATTCTGCGTGATTTAAGTCACTTGCATCAGGACGGGCTTCGGCTATTGGCATTTCTGGAGTAGAAAAGGAATGTTCTCCAATATATGCTGCACCTGCGATTGGTATACATCCACATTCTATTAAAGTATCTTTAAGTTCAAGCAGTGCATCGTCATACTCACGATTACCATAAACGGCGATACATACAGCAGGTGTATTATGAGCTTTAATCGTATGCAGCCATTCATTTAAAAGCGCAGGAACTCTTCCCATATAAACCGGTACTGCAACAATAAGTAATTCATTTTCTAATGTCTGTAATTGCTGTTTTCTTGCATTTGCTTTGGTAATGTCAATCAACTCCACAGCTCCATGACTAATTCCACGTGCAACACCTTGAATGATAGCCTTTGTTGTTCCGGTAGGTGAGAAATAAACAAGTTTTAATGATTTTATCTTCATTAGATATCCCCCTTGAATCTGTAGAACTTCTACAGTTAATAAAGTATTTTTGACTTATAAGTATTTTTAAAAATTACAATAATACAGACCTTATAATATTAATAGTAGCGGAATTATAGTTTTAACTCAAGTAATAGAAAGCATATTTTAATTTTTATCATAAATTGTATGTTTTGAGTATCTATAGCAGATAAGGACTATAGTTATAGGTATAATTGTTTATGAATTTTGAGGTTGTTTAAAAGAGAAATTATTAAAATAAAAGGATTTTATGCAAAAATGGAGAATGATAATCATAAAAGTTTCGTTAAGAGGTCTTTAAAATTATGAAAGCTTACATAGATAAAATAAAAAACATGGGCTTTTCAGGTATTAATAATTACCCTACGCTGGGAATTGTAGATGGTAAGTTTGGTGAAGCTCTTGAGGAGCATGGATGTAATTACTTAACTGAAGTAGAAGCAATAAGAATAGCTCATAAAAAGAATATGTTTACAGTTGCTTTTGTATTTAATGAAATACAGGCAGAGCAAATGATTGATGCAGGAGCTGATGTAATTTGTGTGCATTTAGGTTTAACTGGAGGAGGGCTACTTGGAGCCAAAAAAGGTTTTTTCCTTAGAAGCAGCAAAGGTTAAAACTGAAAAGATATTTAATAAATGTAATGAGTTAAATCCGAATATAATTAAATTAATACATGGTGGACCTGTAAAAACACCAATTGATGTTCAATATATTTATATGAATGATGTTTCCTTTCTAGACTTAGCTAAAGTTGCCCATGTATCCAGAGGTCATTTAAGTAGTCTGTTTAAAAAAGAAGTCGGCTGTAGTTTTCCAGAGTATTTGGTTAAATTTCGTATAAATAGAGCAGCAGAAATTATAAATAAAGAGAATGTACAATTGTCAGATTTAGCAGCATTAGTTGGTTATCAGGATTATGCTCAGTTTAGCAAAATGTTTAAAAAGTATAAAGGCTGTTCTCCAAAACAATATAAACAGAGTTCCAAGCATTAGTGGAAGTTGTTGGGCCTGTCGCATTTTGACTATTATGAGATAATCGCTATAAAAGTTTTAGAATTAGAAACAATGAACTATATAATAAATAAATGAGATTTTTAAATGGAGTTGATAAAATATATATTTTGGTATATAATATTTAACATATAGATAGATTTCAAAAAAAGAGAGGTAATTTTGTGAGTGTTTAGTATCTTAAATAGTTAACTTAATATTAATTCTAAAATTAAGGGGGTAATACCTTTAATTGTTGTAGAATTAATTACTATTTATAGATACAAGTCCACGAAACTACTTAGGGTTTTAGTACCCTTTATTAGGTTTGCAATTAAAGCTGTGGAGTATCCATGGCTTTTTTATTTTATAACCAATACTGTGAAATCTATCTAGGTTTCGTCGGCTTGAATAAAGTTGAGGAAGGAATTTAAAAATGGATAATACAACATTAGAAAAACTACATTATTATGAATTAAAGGAAATAGTAAAAGGATATTGTGCAAGTGGTTTGGGTAAAGCCTTAATAGATAAACTAGAGCCAAGTACAAATATAAAGGTAGTAAATAGAAGGTTAGGTGAAACCTCTGAAGGAAGGGCACTTTTAGATGCTTCTTATCATATACCTTTTGATGGGATATTTAATGTAAATCCACTTATAGATAAAATGGAAAAGGGTGCAGCTTTAGACCCAGAGGATTTAAGTATAATGGAGAACTTTTTAAGAGGATGCAGAAAACTTAAATTATTTATGAAGGATAAGGAAGGTTATGCTCCTACTTTAAGTTCGTATAGCTTAAATTTAACAGATTTAAGTTATATAGAAGAGGAAATAGATATATCAATATCTGGAAATAGAGTAGCTTCAAATGCTTCAAAAGAACTTAAAAAAATAAGAAAGCAAATTGACGCATGCGAAGGTCAAATAAAAGAAAAACTTGAAAAATTCCTGAAAAATCCTATAAATAAAGAGCATATACAAGAGTCTTTTATAAGTCAAAGAAATGGAAAATATACGATACCTATAAAAGCTGCCTTTAAAAATCAAGTTCAGGGTAAAGTTATTGAAACTTCATTAAAGGGCAGTACAGTATTTATAGAACCAGATGTGGTAGCTAGATATACTTCTGAACTCGCAACATTAAAGGTTGAAGAAGCTATGGAGGAATATAAAATATTAGCTACTTTAACAGAGATGTTATATGAAAAAATAAAAGAAATTAAAATTAATATTGATGTAATAGCTGAGTATGATATGATTTGGGCGAAAGCAAAATATAGTAGTGACATAGAAGGAATAAAGCCTAAACTAAATGAGCATGGTTATATAAAAATAGTTAAAGGAAGCTATCCTTTAATTAAAAATGGAGTACCTTTAGATTTTGAAATAGGAAAGGATTATAGATCATTAATAATCACAGGACCTAATGCAGGAGGAAAAACTATAGTATTAAAAACTTTAGGAATGTTAAATCTTGCAGTTCAATCAGGGTTTCATATAAAAGCTAAAGAAGGCACAGAAATTGCTGTATTTAACAAAATATTTGTAGATATAGGGGATAATCAGAGCCTAGAAAATGCTTTAAGTACTTTTTCATCCCATGTGAAAAACTTAGCATATATAATAAAAGAAAGTAATAAGTCAACATTATTGCTATTTGATGAAATTGGCAGTGGAACAGAACCAAATGAAGGTGCAGCTTTAGCAATAGCTATTTTAGAGGAAGTATATCATAAAGGCTGTATAACAATAGCGACAACCCATTATGGAGAGATTAAAAATTTTTCAGAGCAGCATCCAGACTTTGAAAATGCAGCTATGGAATTTAGATGTGACACTTTAGATCCATTATATAAGCTTAATATAGGAAAGACAGGAGATAGTAATGCTCTTTATATATCAAAGAAAATGGGTATTTCAGATAATATAATTGAAAGAACTATTAGGTATATAGAAAGTAAGAATTATAATTATGAATTAATAAGGGACAGCAAGGTTATTAAGGAAAAAGATATTCAAAAAGACAAAGATGAAAGTTATGAATTTGCTGTGGGAGATAAGGTTCTTTGGCTGGATAAGAACGAAAGTGCTATTGTTTACAAAGAAAAGGATATATATAATAATGTAACTATTTTGTTTAAT
The DNA here is from genome assembly GCF_019207025.1 of Clostridium thailandense. Classification (GTDB taxonomy): domain Bacteria; phylum Bacillota; class Clostridia; order Clostridiales; family Clostridiaceae; genus Clostridium_AM; species Clostridium_AM thailandense. Next base: position 33,828 of record NZ_JAEEGC010000130.1, read on the forward strand.
AAAGAATTTGTTGATATAAATTACAAAAGATTAAAATTAGAAATTAAAGCTTCGGAGCTATATCCAGAAGAATATGATTTAAATCAATTATTTGTTAGCTTCAAAGAAAGAAAGCTTGAAAGGGATATAGAAAGAGGGTCTAAGAAGGCTTTAAAGAAACTTAAAAAAAATCATTTAAAATAGGTAGTTAACTCGCATTCTGAGAAACATGGTCGACACTTAACTTATGCTCCGGGATATATTTACATTCTTCCAGCACTATAAATACTTTTGACAAGTCTAAAGCCCATATTTTTAAAAAAGCTAAGAATCTAAGCTTTTTCCAAAATATGAGCTAAGACTTGTAGCAAAAGT
>NZ_JAEEGC010000131.1 GCF_019207025.1 Clostridium thailandense
AAAAAGCTAAGACTTGTAGCAAAAGTATTTAAATGTGTCTTCCAGAATGTAAATATATCCCTGCGTATAAGTTAAGTGTCTGGTCTTGAATCCTATAATTCAAATTTGCATTTATCTTTTAAGTATAGCATTAAGCTCCATCAAGTCTGTAACCTCATAAGTTGGCTTTATTTCAGTGTTGTTTACAGCCTTTTTAGGATTAAACCAACATGTGTCTATACCTGAGTTTATACCACCCTTTATATCAGAAGTTAGGCTGTCACCTACTATGAGGACTTTACTCTTATCAGTGTGATTTATATTACTTAAGGCAAGTTCAAAAATTTCAGGGTTTGGCTTTGATACCCTTACTTCCTCGGATACCACTATATCCTCGAAATATTTAGCTATGGTAGATTTTCTTATTCTTTTATCTTGAACATTCTTAAGGCCATTAGTTACTATAGAAAGTCTATAATCTTTATACAAACTTTCCACAAGAGGTATACTGTAATCATATAAAAAGGATGCATTAGCTAAATGCTTCATATATGATTTTGCAAATTCTACCTCGTCAAACCTTATATTTAACTGATATGATAGTCTTTTAAATCTCTCCACCTTTAATTTTTCCTGGGTAATAAGTCCTTGCTCGAATTCTTTCCATATAGCGGTATTTATGTCTTGATATATTTTTAAATGGTGATTTTCGTCATATTCTATATCAAATTCAAGTATGGCATTTTTAAAAGCATCTCTTTCAGATTTTTTAAAATCAAATAAAGTTTCATCTGCATCAAATATTATTACTTCGTATTTCATAATAACCCTCCCAATAATTTATCTTTTTAATTGTAACATATTAAGCAATAGATTCCTCCTCTGCTTTACATTGCTTAATAGATAAGTTACCATATTGATATGGGTTACGGATATGACATATGTCGTGTTAAGGAGGATTTATGGAAAGAATTTCGAATAAAGACCTTTTAAAGCATTATTTTGTTAAGTATAACATAGAAAATATATTTGATAAGGATATAATAAGCTATGCACAGCTTCATTTTTATCGAAAAGGAGAGTTTATATTGAAAGCAGAGTTTGAGCTTGAATATTACTATTTACTTGTTAATGGAAAAATTAAAATCTCTTATCTTTTTGAAAATGGTAAATCAATGCTCTTAAAATTTTATAGAGAATTTAATGTTATAGGAGATTTGGAATTTTTAAAAGATAAGCCTGTACGCTGCAATGTTGAAGCGATAGAAGATACTTATTTTATTGCAATACCTTCAGATATATTAAGAAAAAAGTATATGAACAACGTCAATTTTTTACAACACCTAGTAACCTTTTTAAGTGAAAAACTTGAAGCTACTATTAATAATACTTCATACAATTTCATATACCCACTCACTAATAGATTAGCCAGCTATTTAGTTGAACATATTACAGATAAGAATTATATAATTTTAGATTCATCCTTTAAGGAAATAGCCCAATTTTTAGGAACTACCTATAGGCACTTAAATAGAACCTTTAACGAGCTTGAAGCCGAAGAAATTATAAAATGTGAGAATACAACAATATATATTCTAGATGAGGATAGACTTCGAGAACTTTCTAAAAATTTGTATATGACATCTATATAGACACGAACGTCCGACATTTAACTTATGCTCCGGGATATGTTTCCAAACTTCAGCACTATAAAAATTTTTATATGTGCTTTCATTTTTGGAAACACATCCCTGCGTATAAGTTAAATGTCTGGTTTGGGTATCTATATAGACACTTAACTTATACTATGAGAATCATTGGTAGTGTTTAGAAGATATAAATATATTTTTAGAGGACAATTGACAGTTTTCTTCCACTGTCCTCTAATACCAATAAATATTTTTTGTAAGTTAACCTTTGGTCTTATTATTTAAGTTTCAAAAGTCTATTTTTTAATTGTTCTTCAATATTTTGCAATTCTGCTTCGGCCTCTTTACGTTTTTGACGTCCTTCTGTTTGAATACGAAGCACTTCATCAAGCGTTGAAATTAATGATTCATTTGTTTGGCGAAGAGTATCAATATCAACAATTCCACGTTCAGATTCTTTGGCTACTTCTATAGTTGACATTTTAAGTGTTTCTGCATTTTTACGTAGAAGTTCATTTGTCATATTGGTTACTTCACTTTGAACTTTGGCTGCATTACTGGAATGAGCAACTCCGAGAGCTAATAAAATCTGACTTTTCCAGAGCGGAATTGTATTCACAATAGTAGATTGTATTTTTTCGGACATTAAAGAATCATTATTTTGAACTAAACGAATCTGAGGAGCCATCTGGAGAGAAATCATTCTAGTTAGCTCCAAATCATGAATTTTTTTCTCAAAGCGGTTACAAAGAGCCACAAAATCATTTGTTGCCTGTGCGTCTTCAGGAAGTCCACTGGTTCTTGCTCTGTCTACTAAAATAGGAAGTTCTTCTTTTTCTAACTTTGAAAGTTTCTTCTTTCCGGCTAAGATATACATAGAAAGTTCTTTAAAATATACCTTATTTATTTCATACATTTTATCAAGCATAGCAATATCCTTTAAAAGTTGTATCTGATGCTTTTCAAGGGTAGTGCAAATTTTATTTATATTTCCCTCAACCTTATCATATTTTGTTCTCATATGGTCAATCTTTTGTGAGGTTTTCTTAAAAAAACCCAGAAACCCTTTTTTCTCTTCTGCAGCATCAAAATTCTTTAGTTCAACTACTACATTAGAGAGCATGTCGCCTACTTCTCCTAGATCCTTTGTTTTTACATTATTTAAAGCGGTTTCGGAGAAATCTGCAATTTTCTTTTGGGCACCGACTCCATATTGAAGAATTGAATTTGTGTTAGTTATATCAATTTTATCTACAAATTCATCTACCATTTTTTTTTCTTCTTCAGTTAAATAGCTTTCATCGAGAACTTCTTGCTGCTTCTTTTCCTCTTTTATTTTTGCAATGGGAAGCTCATCTTGAAAAGGTTCAAAGCTTAAGCTTGGGACCACATCAATATTTTCTTTAAATTCGTTATCCAATTTTAACTTACCCCCTTTGTACTTTGGCTGTGTTACTTTTTAAAATCTTCTTTAGTCAGTCCTTCTTGTGTAAATAGTGTTTCAAGCACAGAAATATCTGTGGAAATATCTAAAGCTACTTCACCGAATAAATCATCTAACAGCTTCTCAAAGGCAGCATTTATCATATCTATACTTCTTTCAATTTCATTTTTGGCATTTTTTATGTTATCACCTTGAACTGGCTGTTCATTTAACTCTTTATAGGAGTTAACTAGCTTTAATGTAATTGGAAGATAGTGATTAGTAAATTTATTAACCTCAGAAAGCTTTTTGGGATTATTTTCTAAATGATTAAATATTTGACTTACAACATTTTGAAGTCTGCATAATTTTATTGAAATTTCTTCTTTATTAATAACAGCATTTGCAATTTTTATCTGTTCAATGTAGTCTTCTCCTAATTCAATCACAGCTCTTAATTCTCTTTTTTCTGGATCATTCAATTCTTCTTGTCTTTTTAATTCAGCTTCATTACGGCGTTTAAGAGATTCCTGTGAATCTAAGTAATTCTCGTAAACTTCGTCATTTAACATAAAATAAGTCTGTTTATCATCGATGTGTGCTTGTGGAAACATGCCTAAATCAATCATTTTTCTTAGATCTTTAACAACAAATTTATTATTTTTCCTAGCAGTGGTGGCTAATTCTTCTATGGAACAGTAATTGAGACCATTAATGGTATTTACATAGCCTTTAAAACGCTTTACCCTTTTTCTTAAATTTAAACCTCTTAAGGTTAAAGCTATACTTGCCATAAAAAAAGAAAATAAAAGTCCCAAAGTAATGAAATTAGCTGTTGAAAGTATACTTAAAAAAGAAGTGAATATAGAGTATGCAATTAGCATAGCCCCTAATATACTACTACCAATAAAGCCAAAGATTGTATAAAGCATTCCAGATACACTTCCAACTGGTCTTTTTGCAATATATTTTTGTGTCTTATTTATATATTTAGGAATCATATTTTCAAGTTTCCCAGGATTATAATATTTTTTGTTTTTTACTTTTTCGTTAAGATATTGTGATTTGTTTTTTAACTTTGCTTTAACTTCATTTAAAGCATTTTCAGTCCTATCGTCAATATCATTTTTTAATCTGGCGAAGTCTATAGCTTCGAATGTAGTTTTCAACGTATCTCTGATTTGATCTTCAAAATCGAAAAAATCCTTTCTTCTCATCTTAATAGCCTCCAAATTATTCTCATATAACTCAATTAACTACAATAATATTTTGGATATATTATATATCATTCTTGTATAAATTACAATTTGTAACAACTTCCTAGTATGGATTTATAAATAGGACAATTTACTTCTTGTACTGGTATTTTACTATGTGTATAATAATAATGGTAACTTACTTTTTAATACAAGTCTATATGAAGCAAATGGATATTTTAAAGAAATAATTTAATTTTAGTGTAGGTGAGTTTATGAAACTAGGAGAAAAAATTAGGAAATTACGTAAGGAACAAAAAATTAGTATTGAAAAGCTTGCGCAAATGTCAGGTTTAAGCACAGGTTTAATTAGTCAAATGGAAAGGGATATAACAATTCCTTCTGTAGGATCTCTTTGGGATGTAGCAAAGGCATTAAATGTTCATATAAATTATTTCTTTGATGAATATGAGGATAAGAATCCTATTGTTCGGAAAAATGAAAGGAAAAAAATAATTATACCTAATTCAAATATTACCTATGAACTTTTAAGTCCTAATTTAAATAATAAAATGGAATTTTTAATGGTTGAAATTGAACCTGGAATGTGCAGTTCAGATGAACAAATCTGTCATGAAGGTGAAGAGTGTGGATATATGATACAAGGAAGTATGAAAGTAAAGTGGGGAAGTAAGGAATACATATTAAATGAAGGAGATAGTATTTATTTTGATAGTACAGTACCACATCGATTTGTTAATATAGGTGACAAGGTAGCGATTTCAATTTGGACTATGACACCTCCAAGTTTTTAGTGTTTTACAATAAATAACAAGTAAAAATAATTTATATTTAACATCTTATAAGCATTATGAATTTATGTGAATTGAACTCTGTGTGTTACGGAATACAATTCATGTAAACTCATAATGCTTTTTTAAAGTCTAAAATTTTGAGTTTTTAAAAAAGCTTAGTTCTGGATAAAGCTGTATTTCTATTATAAATGGAGGATAAAAAATGTTAAAAAATCAATTATTTGAAAAAAAAATATTAAATTTAGAAGGAATTTTAAAATAAATGAAGAAAATAAGTAATAAAGATAATTTTTTTCAATATAATGAAAAAATATAAAAAATATATTTCACTATATTGAAATGTATTGCTTGTTGAATATAGTAGGGAGGTGTGGAGTTTTTAATTTTAGAAATAAGAATAACAAATAAAATTTAATTGATTAGGAGAGGAAGAAGATGAGTAATAATAAGAAAAAACTAACTTTGATGCCATTAGCATTAATGGTTGTAACATCAGTATTTATGTTTCCAAACGTACCTAGAGCATTTTTACTTATGGGGTATGCTGCAATTCCATGGTATATAATAGCTGCAGTAACCTACCTTATTCCATTTGCATTTATGGTTGGAGAGTATGGTGCTGCCTTTAAAAAAGAGAAAGGAGGAATCTATTCATGGCTTGAAAGAATTCTTGGAAGTAAATACGCATTCATTTCTATATTTATGTGGTATGTTGGATGGCTAGTATGGATAATTCTAACTTGTAATTCTATATGGGTTCATTTTTCAACAATATTATTCGGTACAGATACAACTTCAACTTGGTCATTATTTGGTATAGGTTCGACTCATACATTGGGAATAATGTCTATAATATTTGCTGCAGGTTTGACAATTATAGCAAGTAAAGGCTTAGATAAAGTAACAAAAATAACTTCTGTAGGAGGTATTTCCGTCGCATTTATTAACATAGCCGCGTATATTGGTGCAATAGTTGTATTTATATTAAACCATGGACACATAGCCCAGCCGATTAATGTTCAAGCTCTCTTACAATCTCCTAATCCTGACTACACTTCAGGTATATCAATAATATCATTTATATCTTTTGCAATACTTGCTTACGCTGGTATTGAGGTGGTTGCTGGAGTTACAGACAGTACGGAAAACTCTGAAAAAACATTTCCAAAGGGCGTTTTAATGGGATCTATATTTATTGGAATTGGATATTCCTTAGGTATATTTGCCTGCGGTACATTTACTAATTGGCAAAGTGTGCTGTCTGCAAAGAATGTAAATATGGTTAATGTAACGATTATTATGATGAACAATTTAGGATATCAAATTGGACAAGGCCTATCATTAAGTCAAGGTGCCTGTATATCATTAGGTAATTGGATAGCTAGATTTGTTGGTTTATCATTGTTTTTAACTTATTTGGGTGCATTAATTTCATATTCATATTCACCATTAAAACAATTAATAGAGGGGACTCCAAAAGAATTATGGCCTGGAAAATTATCAGAAATTAAAGATGGAGTACCTAAAAATGCTATTTGGGTTCAATTTGCTTTTATAGCTTTCTTCATACTAGTTTTAAGTTTAGGCGGACAGGAAGCTTCCAAATTTTTTGATAAACTAGTGTTAATGACTAATGTTGCAACTACATTACCTTACATATTTATGGCAGGTGCTTTTGCTAAATTTAAAAAAGATACGACTATTGAAAAACCATTCGTTATATTTAAGACCTATAATAGTTCATTAATATGGACAATAATAGTTACATTTACTGTTATACTTGCTAACGTTACTGTAATACTTAAGCCTGCAGTAAATAAGGGGGACATAGCATCATCAATGTGGATGATAGCTGGACCAGTAATATTCTCAATAATTGCAATTGTAATGTATGGAAGATATGAAAAGATAATTGGGGAAAAACAAGGTTTAAAATTATAACATATAATTTACTTTATGATGAGGAGATGCGTTCAATGAAAACTTTTGATTGCCATTCCGATATATTAGTTGATATTACTAACAAAAGAATGCAGGGAGAAAAAAACATATTAAAGAAATATCATATAGAAAGACTTAGAAAAGGAAATGTGCAAGGTATATTATTGGCAGTTTGGGTTGATCCTCCATACACTAATGAACCAACTCAAAGAATGTTGGAAATTTTAGGAGCAGCTTGCGATGAGTTTCAAGAGATAAAAGAATATGCTGACATCGCATATAATGTTTCAGATATAAGAAATATACAAAAATCAGATAGACTTGCTATTATTTTAGGAATGGAAGGACTTAGCGGACTAAAAGGAAATGTTAGTTTTTTAAGTGCACTTTATCGTTTTGGCGTTAGACATGCAATGCTTACATGGAATGAAGAAAATGAATTTGCCACTGGTGTTGGAAGTACTAATAAAGAAAGAGGTGTTACTGAATTAGGAGTTAGAGCATTAAATAAAATGGAGGATTTAGGGATACTAGTAGATGTATCTCATGGAAATGAAAAAACATTTTGGGATATTTATGAAAATACGACAAAGCCATTTATTGCTTCTCATTCTGATGTATACAATATTTGTCCAGCTGCACGTAATTTAAAAGATGAGCAAATTAAAGCTATCGCAGAACGTAGAGGAGTAATTGGTATGAATGCATGGCCAGAGTTTATTGACAACAAAAAGCCTAGTGCTGAAAAATTAGCAGATCATATTGATTATATTGCTAACCTTGTAGGCATTGATTATATTAATTTTGGTTTCGACTTCTGCGATTATTTGCAAGCAGAATCATTATCTTTTAGTGAAAGTGCTTTGACTACCACAATTGGCATAGAAGATGCGTCTAAAATACCTAACCTTTTGGAGATTTTAACTACAAGGGGATATAAAACTGAAGATATAGAAAAAATAGCTTACAGAAATATAATGCGTGTTTTTGAAGAAGTTCTAGGAAATTAAGTAGATACCTCCATAGACTTGTCCGAATTAAATCTATGGAGGTTATAAGACTTTTACAGTCCAAGTATCTTGAAAAATAGTTAGTATGCTTAAATATTAAAGAGGTAATTGTATGAAAAAAGTTCTAAAATTAAAATTGGGGATTAAAAATAAGTTAATTGCATATTTTGTCTCATTAACTGTAATCTCATTACTTTTAATGGGGATAATTATTTATATAAAAGTAGTTATACAAACAAAAAATGATTATATGAATGCAGTAAATAAAGAACTCGCGCAAGTAAATACTGGAATAGAAAATTACATTTTATTAATTAAAGAAAATAGCAGAATGTTGTCTAGAAGCCCTCTTATCCAAGGAGTGAATTCAAGAATAACTTCATACATTGATAAAAGTGACCCTTCTGGTGAAGTTAAAATGACGCCGCTTCAAAATAATCCTTTCGAAGCAGAAGTATATAATAATTTTGCATATTTTAAAGATTCACATCCTGAGATAGAAGATGTTGCACTGGGGGTTGCTGAAAATGGAGGATATGTACAATATCCATCAATATCTCTAAAAAATGGTTATGATGCAAGAACAAGGCAGTGGTATAAGCTTGCACTTACAAGCCCAGATAAACCTATCTTAAGTGATGCATATATTACTTCAAACGGTAGTGTAGCTCTTACTTCGCTTTCTGTAATAAAAGACTTAAATAAAGCTATCAAAGGCGTGTTAGCTGTAGATATTAATCTCGATGCACTTACAGATATGATTAAGAATGTAAAAATTGGAAAAAACGGTTATATTATTTTAGTAGATAAAAATGGAACTATTTTAGCAGACCCTAAAGATAAAAGTTTAGTTTCAAAAAATATAAAGAGTTTAAACATAAGTAAGTTAAATAATTCTTATAACAGCAATACTTCATTTGAAATGAAAATGTCAGATGGAAAAAACTATTCCATAAGTGTTTCTAAACCATCGGGTTCAAATTCAGGTTTAGATTGGAGTTATATATGCTTTGTAGAAACAAGTGAATTTATGAGTAGTGCAAATAGTATAGGTCATATTGCTTTTGCTTTTGTTCTAGTTTTCGCTTTACTAAGTATACTTATAACAATTTTTGTATCTAAAAAAATTGCTAATCCTATAAGTAATATTACTGAGCATATTCAGTCAATGGGAAAAGGGGATTTTTCAAAAGATTTGGATTTAAAATATATGCAGCTTAATGATGAAGTTGGTGATATTGCAGAATCAACTTATAAGATGCAATTATCTTTAAGAGAAATGTTTTTTAAAGTTAAGGAGCATTCACTAGCAATTGAAGAAAAGGCTGAAAGTTTATACAATTCTGCGGAAACCGTAGATAGCTCATCGGGAGAGATTTCAAATGCAGTTCAAGAAGTCGCAAAGGGGACAGGAGAGCAGTCACAGCAACTTGTAGATATAACAAATATACTTGTAGATTTTGGAGATTCAATTCAGAAAATTACAAAAACATTAATTGAAATTCGTGAAAAGTCTAAGTCTATTAACGACATGGCAAGCGCTAGTGATGATAATATGCGCGGATTAATCAAATTGGTAGAAAATGTAGGAGGGACCTTCGAAGAATTTGAGAATAAGCTCAGGGTATTGGGAGAAAATGTTAACAAAATAAATGACATTATTAATTTAATCAACAGTATTGCAGAACAAACCAATCTTTTGGCGTTAAATGCAGCAATTGAAGCAGCAAGAGCAGGGGAAGCAGGTAAAGGTTTTGCAGTAGTTGCAGATGAGATAAGGAATCTTTCAGAACAAAGTAAAAGTTCTGCAGACGATATTGCTCAACTGTTAAGTAATATTTCTAAAGATACTAGAATTATTCTAAAAGATAGTGATGCTATGAATTCCGAGTTGTCTAATCAATTAACTGCAATAAATGAGGCAGTAGGATGCTTTAAAGGTATTGTATCTGAAATAGAAAACATACTACCTGAAATAGATGGAGTAAGTTCCGATGCTGAAAAGATAAATATTCATAAGGATAAGATCTTAGCTAGTGTGGAGAACACTACTGCAATTGCAGAAGAAACATCAGCTTCTTCTGAGGAAATAGCGGCTTCTTCTGAAGAAATGGGTGAAGTTGCCAAAGGCTTGTTCTCCACTGTTGATAACCTAAGAAATCTATCAAAGGACATGACAGAACAAGTAAATAAATTTAATTTATAGACAATGATAAAATGTAATAATTAAAACTTCAAAATAGTAAAATATATTTATCTATAATAAAAGTAGGAACATAAATTTTATATTGTAGATAGTTGATCAGAGTAGTAAAATATATTTATCAACAATATATGGATAACTAGGGCATTTTTACACATTGGGAAATTTAAAGATTATAAAGGGAGGCAATAATTATGAATGAAACAATTAACACTTTATTAAACAGGAGAAGTATACGAAAGTATAAACCTGAACAGATCAAAGATGAAGAATTGAATGTAGTTCTAGAAGCAGGTAAATATGCACCAAGTGGGGGAAATCAGCAGTCTGCATTATTTATAGTAGTTCAAAATAAGAAAGCTATTGAGAAGATATCAAAAATGAATGCAGCTGTTATTGGTAAGGATGATGTAGACCCTTATTACGGAGCACCAACCATAATTCTTGTACTTGCAGACAAAAGTAAAGCAACACCTGTTGAAGATGCAAGCATAGCTTTAGGTAATATGTATAATGCAGCATATTCAATTGGCCTTGGCTCATGTTGGATTCATCGAACAAAACAAATGTTTGAAAGTGAGGAAGGAAAAGCACTGCTTAAAGAATGGGGAGTTGAAGGTGACTATGTAGGAGTAGGTTCATGTATTTTAGGATATCCAGATTGTGAGCAGCCTAAAGCAGCACCAAGAAAAGATAACTTTGTAGTAATGGTAAAATAAATCTTACTTAGACGTTGTGATATGAAAAGATTATAGATGAGTTATAGAAAATCAATAATTTTAAGAGTCAGTAATTTATTTTGTTGACTCTTATTATATTTTATCTATTGCAGCTCAAAAGAAAAGCATTAATAGCAAATATTGATTACAATGTATTTTAATGATTAAGTATTAGAAAAATTCATAGTATCGTACAGGATACTATCTATCAATAAAGTGCATTCTTGTATATTAGTATAAAACTCACTATACTATAAATGGTGATTCTAATAAAAACACTAGTTACATAAAACAAATGTAACTTATAAGTAAATTGACCTTAAGAAAGCAGGTGGGATTAAACATGGAAAAATCAAAGGTATACTTTACTAATATGCATGCAACAGCAAAAGAAAATTTACTGCAGAAGCTCCATCGTCTCATTAAAACAGCAGGAATTGATCAAATTAATTTTGATAAAAAATATACAGCTATTAAAATTCATTTTGGTGAGCCAGGTAATTTAGCTTTTTTGCGTCCTAATTTCGCAAAAGTTACAGCGGATATTGTAAAAGAGCTAGGTGGAAATCCTTTTCTTACAGATTGTAATACTTTATATGTAGGGAACAGAAAGGATGCTCTTGAACATCTAAATTCTGCCTATCTTAATGGATTTTCTCCTTTTTCTACTGGTTGTCATGTACTTATTGCTGATGGTTTAAAGGGTACAGATGATATATTAGTTCCAGTTGAAGGCGGCGAATATGTAAAAGAAGCAAAGATTGGAAGAGCTATTATGGATGCAGATGTATTCATTACTTTAAGTCATTTTAAAGGTCATGAGTTAACTGGATTTGGAGGCGCACTAAAAAATATAGGTATGGGCTGCGGTTCCCGAGCAGGCAAGATGGAAATGCATAGTAGTGGAAAACCTAGAGTTTCTACTGAGGATTGTATTGGTTGTGGTATGTGTGCCAAAAATTGTGCTCATGGAGCAATTACATTGACAGAACACAAAGCTTCCATTAATCATAACATATGTGTTGGATGTGGAAGGTGTATTGGTGTTTGTGCAGTTGATGCTGTTCAACCTGCTTCGGATGAATCAAATGATATTTTAAATAAAAAAATTGCGGAATATTCTTTAGCGGTATTGAAAGGACGTCCAAACTTTCATATTAGTCTGGTTATTGATGTTTCTCCTTACTGTGACTGCCATGCAGAGAATGATATAGCTATTGTTCCGGATGTAGGTATGTTTGCTTCCTTTGACCCTGTTGCACTTGATGTTGCTTGTGCAGATGCAGTAAATCATCAGCCAGTTATGAAAGGAAGTCTTCTTGAAAAACATGGCTCAAAACATCATGATCATTTCACTGACGTTAGTCCAGAAACCAACTGGAAGGTATTAATTGATCATGCAGAAAAGTTAGGACTTGGAAGTAGAGAATATGAGTTAATAACAATTTAAAGGATAAACTTAAAAACCATGCATAAAGGAAAGTAAATTTCTTTTGCATGGTTTTTTTATTCATAATATACAGAAATTTCTTAAAATTCGACAAAAATGTTAGCTTTTTTAACAATGTTCGTTTTTTATACGTAATTATTTTTAAGACTCATATTTACATAAAATACATAATTATTATAAAATTTTTATTGAAACCATAATTTATTAGATATGGCTTCTTATGTTTTAAAGAAGTATATAGTGATTTCAAAGGAATTCTATGACTATATTGCTGAAGGCTTTAGCAATGCAGAGCTTAAAAAAGAAGTATTTGAAAAAATGAAGGCAAGAGGAGGCGAATAAATGTTAGAACCAATAGAGTTAACTAATTCCTCAGAAGAGGTGAAAATAAAATTAAAAAATAATAAAAAAAAATTAGAACAAAGAAAAGCATCATATTCTATGGCTATCATTGCAATTTTACCCATATTAGCTATTTTGATTTCTTTAGTTTTAGGGAGATATTCGATATCCTTACCAGAATTTTTTGATGCTATATTGTCAAAAGTTTTCGGGTTAAACACAGGAGTGCCTAATACTATTGAGACAGTTCTTTTTAATGTTAGAATTCCTAGAATTTTGTCAGCTTTAATGGTTGGAGCAGCTTTGGCCGTGGCTGGAGCAACATATCAGGGTTTATTTAAGAATCCAATGGTATCGCCAGATATACTTGGAGCTTCTGCTGGTGCGGGATTTGGTGCAGCCTTTGGAATTCTTTTATCCTTTAATGCTTTTGGCATACAGATTTCAGCATTTCTATTTGGACTCGCAGCTGTTACTGTAACTTATTTAATAAGCATGATTATAGGTAGAGGTAACAATGCCACATTAGTACTTGTGCTTACAGGAATGGTTGTTGCAGCTTTATTCTCATCCTTCATTTCGATAACAAAATATGTAGCTGATCCATATGAAAAGTTGCCGGCTATAACTTTTTATCTTATGGGGGGGCTGGATTCTGTTAGTATGAAAGATATTAAAATATTAATAATACCATTGATTGTAGGCGTTATACCGTTAATTTTATTACGATGGCAGCTTAATGTACTTTCCTTTGGTGATGAAGAATCAAAGTCTCTAGGTATTGATACATCAAAGCTAAGAGTAATTATTATACTTTGCTCAACTCTAATTACAGCCGGAGCCGTATCCGTTAGCGGTATGATTGGATGGATAGGACTTATTATACCTCACATAGCTAGAATGGTTGTAGGACCTAATTTTAAAGTACTATTGCCAGCTTCATTATTCATTGGCAGCACTTTTCTTCTGTTAGTTGATGATATAGCTCGTTGTGCCTTTTCAATAGAAATTCCTCTAGGAATTCTCACATCATTAATTGGAGCACCTTTTTTTATTTATCTTTTGATTAAAGGAAGGAGAGGATGGGTATGAGATTAGAGGTTAAAAATGCTGTTTGTGGTTATGGTACAAGAACTATAGTAAAAGATATATCTATGAGTGTAAGTTCGGGAGAAATACTCTGTTTATTAGGACCTAATGGTGTAGGAAAAACAACTTTTTTTAAGACCATATTGGGCTTTTTAAAGTTAAGAGGTGGAGAAATACTTTTAGATGGAGAAAATATACATAATTGGTCTAGAAAGCGATTGGCTAAGACCATTGGTTATGTACCTCAGGCACATACACCTCCATTTCCTTTTAAAGTCTTTGATGTGATATTGATGGGAAGGACTGCTCATCTCTCAATGTTTTCTTCTCCTACAAAAGAGGATGTAAGAATTGCAGAAGAGGCTGTAAACACGTTAAAAATATCATATTTAAAGGATAAGATATATACAGAAATAAGTGGTGGGGAAAGGCAAATGGTTTTAATTGCTAGAGCTCTTGCCCAGCAGCCTAAAATATTGATAATGGATGAACCAACTTCTAATTTGGATTTTGGAAATCAGATTAGAGTATTAGAACAGATAAATGAACTCTCTAAAAAAGGATTAGCAGTTATTATGACATCACATGTTCCAAATCATGCTTTCTTATGTTCAACGAAAGTGGCTTTTATGCAGAAAAACAATATGTTCACAGTGGGTAATGTAGATGAAGTTGTAACAGAGGGTATGCTTAAAGAAGCATACGGCATTAATGTGAAGATTGTTACTACGATTAACTCAGCTGGAGATAAGATGAAGGCCTGTATACCTATGATTAATTAAAAGGAGTGATTATGTTTATGAAAAAAAACTTTAAATGTACTATTATTGCTATTTTTGCAATTGTTTTTTTATTAGTTGGATGCGGCAATAATTCAAGTTCACAAAAAACTGATGAAAAGCAGACACAGACAAAAACAATTACTGATACTGCAGGAAAAAAAGTAGAAGTACCCTTAAATATCAAAAGAATAGGAGATTCTTGGCAAGCTCATAATGAGGTACTAGCTATGCTGGGAGCAGGAGATAAGGTAGTTGCAACTATTCTCACAGAAAAAATGAGGCCTTGGTTATATAAGGTAAATCCTCAGATGAATAAGGCAGTAACAGTATTTGGTACAGATACTGTGAATACAGAAGAGCTTGTAAAGACAAAGCCTGACATTGTATTTACGCCTTTAAATGATAAAAGTGCAAACAAAATATCAGAATTAGGTATTCCAACTGTACAGTTGAACTTCACTGATTTTAAAGGTTTAAAGGAATGTTTTAAGTTAACAGGAGATATTCTTGGAGATGAAAGTAAGAAAAGAGCTGATCAATATATATCTTATTTAGATAACAAACTTAATATGATAACTGATGTAACTTCTAAAATACCAAAGGAACAAAGACCTAAGGTACTTCATGTAACATCACTCTCACCACTAACTGTAGATGGTAGCGATACAATAATTAATGCATGGATAGAAACAGCTGGTGGAGTAAATGCGGCTTCAGAAGTAAAAGGAAACAATAAACAAATATCTATAGAACAGATGTTAAAGTGGAATCCGGATGTTGTAATATTGAGTAGTAATACTCTAATGAAGATAAACAATGGCAAAAAAATCAAAGACACATTATTACAGGATCCAAATTGGCAGCAAGTAAGTGCTGTTAAAGCAGGAAAAGTATATTTTAATCCAGATGGAGCTTTTTATTGGGATAGATACAGCGCAGAAGAAGCTTTACAAATACAATGGGCTGCAAAAACTTTAAATCCAGATAAATTTCCTAATATAGATATAATTAAAGAAACAAGGTATTTTTACAAGACCTTTTTAAATTATGATCTTTCAGAGGAAGAGGCTAATAAGATTATAAATGATGATCCGCCTGCTAAGTAAGCACAGTTTAGAATTTTTGAGATTGTATATATTGAAAATTCATAATGAAGGGAAACAAATATGGAACTTCAAGAAAAAATTAATGATTACTGGTCAAAACGGGCTGATGAGTTTGGTGAATGCCGTCTTAAGGATCTAGAAGGTTTTCAGCGTAAAATCTGGACGGATATTATTAGCGAGCTAGTTCCTAGTGGAAAAGGACTTCGTGCTTTAGATATAGGTACAGGTGCAGGTTTTTATGCCTTCTTGCTGTATGATTTAGGCTTTGAAGTAACAGCAGTAGATTATTCACAAAATATGATAGATAATGCAATTAAAAACTCAGAAAAGCTTGGTTACAAACACATAAAATTTATTAAAATGAATGCTCAAGATTTAAAGTTTCAGGATGAAAGTTTTGATTTGATTATATCCAGAAATGTTACATGGACTTTGCCAGATCCTAAAAAGGCTTATGAAGAATGGTGTAGGGTACTTGTGCCTGGTGGCAAAATCATGAACTTTGATGCTAATTATGGACAAGGATTCAAGTTGGCGGAAGAAACGGGTCAAAGCTATAAGGAAATGCAAAATTGGTCTCAAAGTACTTATAACCGTACTTTGCAGAGTGAAGAACTTATTCGGCAGCGTAACGATTTTGCAAAACAGCTTTATATATGTGACATTATAAGGCCACAATGGGATGTTGATATACTACTTCAAAATGGTATCAGTAAAATAATTATTGATACGGAAATTAGCAGCAGAGTATATGTGGATATGCAAGGTAGAGAAGTAGAAGCAAATAATAGCAATAATGGTAAAAGAAAATTTGGATCTGATTCAAATATGTTTATGGTATACGGTATTAAAGGGAGATGGAAGGAGTAGCTAACATGATGATACGTCACTTGAAAATATTTATAGCTGTACATGATGAACTGAACATGACTGCTGCTGCAAATAAATTGTTTATGACACAGCCTTCCGTAAGTCAAGCAATTAAAGAACTTGAAAATTACTATGGAGTTGTTCTTTTTGAGAGGTTATCCCGGAAATTATATGTTACTGAATCAGGAGAAAAATTATATCAATATGCTTCACATATCATCAAGCTTTTTGATGAAGTAGAAGATAGTCTTAAGGAAGATAAACTTCAGAAAAAGCTTAAGATAGGGGCAAATTATACCGTTGGCGTCTCCTTAATACACAAATATATTGAAAAATTTAAAAGGTTATATCCAAATTCAGATATCATGGTAAGTGTAAACAAATCCTCTATCCTTATGGAAATGCTAAGGAGAAACGAACTGGATATTGCACTTATTGAAGAGATAGAAAATAAACTTGACTTAATACAAGAGGTTTTCTATAGTGACCGTATTATAATTGTTGCACATCCAAAACATCACCTGTTTTCAAAAAAAGAAGTAACAGCATATGATATTGTTAATGAACACCTCTTATTACGTGAAAAAGGTGCTGGTGTAAGAGATTTATTTGAGATAAGAATGAATGAGATTGGATTATTCTTTAAACCCTATTGGGAAAGCACAAGTACGACAGCATTAATTAATGCTGCAAAAAATAAGATTGGAATTGCAGTACTGCCTTTTCAGCTAATCAAAGAGCATATTGCTTTAGGCTCTTTAAAAGAACTTAAAGTAAAAAATATAGATTTTAGTAGAAAATTAACTATTGTATATCATAAGAATAAGTTATTGACAAGTGCCATGCATGATTTTATAAAAATATGTCATGAAGTGTAAAATCCTTAATGATTTCCAGTATAATATTTTTATATTGGGAATCATTAAGGATTTTTTACTTGCTTTTGAAACAACTTAATGTAAGTATTATACAGCTATCATAACTTCTGTAGCTTTAATAATAGCCTTTGCTTTAACGCCAGGTGCGAGTCCAAGTTCCTTCACTGCAGCTAATGAAATAGTAGAAGTAACTGCGTTTTCAGCATCAATCTTTAAAGTTACGCTTGCATTTACGGCACCTTCTGTAACATTTATAATCTCACCAGTAAGCTGATTTCTTGCACTGAGTTTCATGTCTCCTACACCAATCATTACTGATGTGGCTTTAATTACAGCAGTTGCATCTTTACCTGAAACAAGTTCAAGGTCCTTAACCGATGCCATAGAAATAGTAGAAGTAATCGTACTACCACCTTCTGTTTTTAAAGTAACAATTGCATTTACGGCACCTTCTTGAACAGATTCAATTTTACCTTTTATTTGATTTCTTGCACTAATACCCATTTTTTCCTCCATTTCTGCTGCTATCAGCAACACAAAGTATAATATGATCTTGTATTTACATAATAGCACTTAATTTCCTATAGGTACAATTGTAAAATATTATATTCATCATAGGTAAATTCATATACATATAATTGGTGTAAAAGTAATAGTTAAGTTGAATAATTTAAAATTCAAGCTATTGTTTTAAAAAGTGAAGTTCAAAATTTAGGACTATTTTATCTTCATATCTTCTTTATAATTAAGGATTATAATCTAATAAAATACATTTAAGTGGGGGATCATAAATGAAAATATTTAAAGACTTAAAAATTGCACCAAAACTTATAAGCTGCTTCTTACTTATATCAATTCTTATGGCAGCAGTAGGCACTATAGGAATATTACAAATAAAAAAGATAAATACAAATTCAACTTCAATGTATGAAGATAACCTATTACATATAAGAAAAGTAGGGGCTTTGAAAGAAAACTTTCTACAGATACACTCTGATTTAGTATATCTTCTAACCATAAAAGACTCTTTAAAAAAGCAGCAAATTATAGACGAAATAAATAAATTAACGGAAGAGGATATGTCAATATCAGAAGAAATTAAAGATACTAATACAACAGTTGAAGAGAAAGACTTATTGGATAGGTTTAACAAAAATCATAATGCTTACATGATGGCACGTGAAGATTTTATGAAATTAATAGATTCAAATAAATATGATGAAGCTCAGACGGCTTTTGATATGGTATCGCAAGCAAGACAAAAGACTTTTGATAGTATAAATGAACTTATAAATTTAAATTTAAAAGAAGCACAGGAGGCTAATAAAACTAATAATTCAACATATAAGACAGCATTTAATATCATGATTTCCATTGTAATGATTGGCTTTATTATTGCAATACTTCTTGGAATTTTAATATCAGCATCCTTATCAAAGAGAATAAATAAGGTTCTTACATTTGCAGATGCCCTAGGAAATGGTGATTTAACTAAAAGAATTGATATTTATGCAAAGGATGAAGTTGGTAAGCTTTCTGAAGCTTTAAATAAAGCGGTTGAAAATACTCGCAGTTTAATATCTACAATAATTTCAAGTTCTACTGATATGACTAGTTCAAGTGAAGAAATTTCTGTAACTATAGAAGAAATTTCTGCAAAAATGACTAATATTAATGAAGCTACTAAAGAAATATCAGATGGAACAGAGGATTTAAGCGCAACTTCTGAGGAAGTAAATGCTTCAATTCAAGAGATAACATCAAATACCACTGAACTTTCAAATAAAGCTAAAGATGGTGACAGAGCATCAGATGAGGTACAAGCTCGTGCAACTGAAATAAAGAATAAGGGACTAAAGGCTATGGATATCTCTCAAAAAATATATAAAGAAAAGCAGATTAATATAATTAAGGCTATAGAAGATGGAAAGGTTGTTGAGGAGATCAAGGTTATGGCAGATTCCATAGCAGATATAGCCTCTCAAACTAATCTTCTAGCACTTAATGCTGCCATCGAATCTGCAAGGGCAGGAGAAATGGGGAGGGGATTCGCAGTGGTTGCAGATGAAATACGTAAGCTTGCAGAGCAGTCAGCGAGTAATGTTTCAAGCATCCAAAATGTTATAATTCAGGTAAATGAAGCTTTTAATAACTTATCTAATAATACACAGGATATACTAGCGTTTATTGATAATAATGTAAATCCTGATTATGAGTTGTTTTTAGAAACTGCAGAAAAGTATGAGAAAGATGCTGCTTTTATAAAGGTTATGTCAAAAGAAACAGCAAATGGCACGATACAAA
Organism: Clostridium thailandense; assembly: GCF_019207025.1. Taxonomy (GTDB): domain Bacteria; phylum Bacillota; class Clostridia; order Clostridiales; family Clostridiaceae; genus Clostridium_AM; species Clostridium_AM thailandense. Next base: position 19,757 of record NZ_JAEEGC010000131.1, read on the forward strand.
TATTAAACTCTATAGAACAAACTAGAACAGCTATTGAAAATGTGTCAAGAACAGCTGAACAATCTGCATCAAGTTCAGACGGTATATTAAATAGCGTTGATGAAACAAGTTATGCAATTGAAGAAGTAGCTAAATCAGCTCAAAGACAATCAAAATTAGCTGAGGAGTTGAATAGCTTAGTGCATAAGTTTAAGATATAAGTTTTTACTAATAAAAACAAGCTATTTTGGGGAATAGTTATAAACTTTAGATTACTCCATCCAAATTATTAGATATAAAAAAGAAGGTTAAGCTAGATGAAAAATAAATGTGGAAGAGTATAAGAAAATGAGAGATATAAATAAGTTAAGTGTAGGCTATGAGTATCTATAACATATAAAAATAAATAAAGTAATTAAGATAAGCCTAGTGATGGATCGCTAGGCTTTCGTTTAAAAAAATATTTACATTAAAGGTTTTTCAGAATCACTAGTTTTATTTGCTTTATTATTTCTTAAATCAAAAGTTTCAATTGGTTTTGGACCTCTTAATACTCTTCTTCTTATATGAAGATCGCCCGAAGAATCAGTTCTGATCCTCCATTCAATCAACATTATTTTTCCATCTATTATTTCAATACCTTGTATTCCACTTGCTCGGACACATGATCCATCATTGAAGTAAGGTAATTCATTAACTTTGGGAAAATGGGGTCTATGAGTATGGCCGCAGATGACCATAATTTTATTCATTTTAATCCAATCACTATAAATGCGCTCAATTTTATGAATTTTTCCAGAATTTTTTACAGGACTTGCAGGATTTATAAAACCTATTGAGTGAAGATATCTCCAAAAATATCTTACTGTAAGCATAGTAAAACCCCATAACTTATCATTCATTCTGTCTCCTTGATGACCGTGAACAGTTAATATTTCTTGTCCTGTGTTTCTATGTTTAAATACTACTGCCTCATAGGGTATAAGCCCAGGGAACAATTCTATTTCTTCCTCGTTATAATCATCATAAAATTTATAATAATTCTTCTGTACAAAGCTGTTATACTTTAGACATATATTGTGATTACCATATAACATAATCAATCTATTTGAATCGAAAAATTTTTTTAATAGAGAATATATCTCATCATGTGCAAGCCTTATATCTTTAAAATTAGAGTGTTCCCAAAGCTCATCGCCATCTCCAAGCTCCACATAAGTATATCCATTATTATAATAAAATTCTAATGCCCATAAAAATATATTCTGATTTTTAGCAAATTCATCAGATGGTGTACTATCTCCTCTATGACAGTCACTGAAAAAAATATATTTAGAATTGTTATCAAAGTATTCAATTTTGGCATTATTATAAGCTTCTGTTAATCTCTTTTCTGCTAATTTCTTTTCTGATATCATAGAGCAAGCACACCTCTTTTATGGTTACTAAGAGTAACTTTCGTATTAACATAAAGACAATTTGATTATATATAGTTAATCTACCCTTTTAAGTAAGAATATATTTAAACTAAAGAATTTATATACCAACGGCCGGCACTTAACTTATGTTCCGGGATATGTTCCGAAAACATTGGAGATAAAATGCAATTTCTTGTATACCAAAAGTTACAATGTCATAATCGCAATTATGAAGACACCAATCAAATATTATACCACGTGAAAATCTAAGAATACGCCAACTTATATCATGACTGCTTATATCTTTTCTAATTTCACCATCTAATTGAGCATCTTCCACTACCTTATTAAGCTGTTTAAAAAACTTACGATCTTCTGACAAAAAGTACTTGTTATCAGATTCTAACTGATAAGCATAAAGCTGTTTTATAGCATCTGATTTCAAATGAAAAATAAAGGATATAGATAGTTGTATTTTTATTAATTCTATTATCTTTTCAAAGACATCTAAGTCTTTCCTTTCACTAATTTGATTATATTCAAAAATATTATCAGCCTTATGATAAATATCATAAAGTATTTCATGCTTTGATTTAAAATGCAAATAGAAAGTTCCTAAAGCAACCTCTGCTTTTTTGCAAATTTCACGAATTGTCACTTTGTCAAAGCCTAGTTCATTAAATAGTTCAGTTGCTGTAGTGAAAATTTTATCTCTTGTCTGACTGGCCTGCAAGTGTCTATATTCATAAATATCTTTTTCTTTATTGTCCATTTAACATACTCCTTTTGTCACTGTTATAACTTTCTACATTATACTTTAATATCATATCCTTGAAAAGATATGTATTGATTATACGATTTCATAATGTTATAATATCGTCAAATGAACATGTTCATTCAGCAATATTATAATTGGAGGTGTCTTATGAATAAAAAATATAAAGCCTTATTTGAACCTTTCAAAATTAATAAGCTAGAGATTAAAAATAAATTTTTTATGGCGCCAATGGCTACACCTGCAACTTGCGATGTTAATGGTTCATATACATATGATTCAATGGAATATTATGTTGAAAGAGCCAAAGGCGGTGTTGGATTAATAATAACCGGTGCTAATTGGGTTGAAAGTGATATAGAAAAGCACATGGATGCATTCTTTCCTGAGCCAACTAAAGTGCCAAATGTATATCAAAAGGTTGCTGTTGAAATTACAGATAGAGTACATGCCTTTGACAGTAAGATTTTTCTACAGTTAACTGCTGGTCTTGGTCGTTCGGCTCTTCCTCATGCCCTCAAAGGAGAATGTGTGGCACCGTCACCAACAAAAAATAGATGGATTCCTGATATAGACTGTAGAGAACTTACTACTAAGGAAGTTGAGAAAATTGTAAGTCAATTTGCGAAATCTGCTAAAATAGCTAAGGATTCTGGATTTGACGGTGTGGAGATTCACGCAGTTCATGAAGGATATTTGCTTGATTGCTTCACTATGTCATTTTTCAATAAAAGAACAGACAAATATGGTGGAGATTTAAAAGGAAGACTTACCTTCCCAATAGAAGTTGTCCAAGCCATAAAGAGTGCTTGTGGAGCTGATTTCCCTGTAATACTACGTTTTAGTATAAAGAGTTATATTAAAGCTTTAAGACAGGGAGGACTTCCAGGAGAAGAGTTCGAAGAGCTTGGCCGTGATGTTTCAGAAGCTTTAGAAGCTGCAAAGATACTAGAAGAAGCAGGATACGATGCATTTGATGCAGATGCTGGAACATACGATTCATGGTACTGGGCACATCCACCAATGTATTTTGAAAAAGGTATGTACTTGCCGTTAACAGAGCAGCTTAAAAAGGTTGTTAAAGTTCCTGTTATGGTGGCAGGAAGAATGGAAAACCCTGATATGGCTATAAAAGCACTTGAGGATGGAAAGCTGGATGCAGTAGGTCTTGGAAGACAATTGCTTACTGACCCTGAATATCCAAATAAATTGAGGACTGATGATGCTAAGAATATCCGTCCATGTCTTGGATGTCATGATGGATGCTTCTCAAGGCTTATTTTTCAGGGGGGAAGAGGTTCCTGTGCTGTCAATCCTGAATGCGGCCGTGAGCTCATTGTAGGAATAACACCTGCAGTAAAAAGTAAAAAGGTTATTGTTGTTGGAGGCGGCCCAGCAGGTATGGAAGCTGCAAGAGTAAGTGCACTTAGAGGATATAAGGTAATTCTTTTTGAAGCATCTGACAGTCTTGGTGGACAGCTTGTTATAGGAGGTGTTCCAAGTTTTAAGGAAGATGATCGTGCATTAATTAGATGGTATGAGCATCAAATGAAAGCTCTATCTGTGGATGTAAAGTTAAATACCAGGGCAACAAAGGAAAGCATTAAGGCTTTAAATCCCGATATTGTTTATATTGCTGAAGGATCAGAACCAATCAAATTGAAATTACCGGGTATTGATAATGAAAAAGTAGTAAATGCTTCAGAGGTATTGTCAGGTAAAAAGAAGGTTGGACAAAAATCTGTAATAGTCGGTGGAGGACTTGTTGGATGTGAATTGGCACTTCATCTTAGAACTAATGGACATGAGGTTACTATCCTAGAGGCAATGGAGGATATTCTAAAGTCTGGTGCTCCAATGGCTCCTATGAATGAATGGATGTTAAGAGACCTTCTAACCTTTAACAAAATTGAGCTTATTACAGGTGCATGCCTTTCTGAAGTTACAGATAAAGGTGCAATTGTTACATTAAATGGAGAGAAAAAAGTTATCTCTGCTGATAATATAATTATTGCTGTAGGATTTAAAGCAAAAAATACTCTTTTTGAAGAATTGAAATATGAGTATGGCCAAATCTATAACCTTGGAGATGGCAAAAAAGTACGAAATATACGAGCAGCTATTTGGGATGCCTATGAAGTAGCACGTTCTATATAATATATAAACAAGAGGAATCGATTCCGTAATGGCTTTCGATTCCTTTTAAATATTGTTATAATAAAAGAAATTGAGATAAAATTTCCAGTCTGTCTCCTCATACAAGCTTATCTTAATTTTTCATATTAACTTTGAAAATAGAGGTGATGTGAATGTTCAAAATAGGTGAGTTTTCTAAATTGACACAAGTATCAATTCGAATGTTAAGGTATTATGATGAAACAGGTTTGTTAAAACCTGCAGAAATTGATAAATTTACGAATTATAGACTATATGCCACGGAGCAGATTCCTACTTTAAATAAGATCATATTTTTGAGGAATTTAGGCTTTAATAGTTCTGAAATTGCAGTTGCTCTTAAAAATTGGGATGACGAATTTATTACATATCAGCTTGAAAATAAACGTTTGGAAATTGAGAATATGATTAAGGCTGAACAAGATAAGCTATTTAAAATCGAACTGGCGAAAAAGGACATTCGACAAGGAAAGATAGCTATAAACTACAACGTTTCAATCAAATCTATTCCCAGTTATCAAGTGTTTTCTTTAAGACGGATAGTTCCTGATTATTATGCAGAAGGTCAGTTGTGGCAAGAAATGTCGGCTTTTGCGGATGAAAATAATATTCCTATTTCCAATAATACCTTCACTATATATCACGATACGGAGTATAAAGAAAAGGATGTTAATATTGAAATATGTGCACCTGTGGCTAGAATGGGAAAGGATATAGGTGAATTTACATATAGGAACACGGAGCCTGTGCCAATTATGGCATGTACTATGGTATATGGGCCCTTTGAAAACATTGCAAATGCATACCTTGCCTTTGCAAACTGGTTACAAGAACATAGTCAATATAAAATGACTGGGCAGAGCAGACAAATTGTCCACTATGGTCCGTGGAATGAGAAAAGTCCTGATAAATACTTGACTGAAATACAAATACCATTGGAAAGAACTTAATGGGGCTGTCGCACTTTGAAGTACAGCCGAAAATATACTTATCCTCCGAGAGATGTTCCCAATCTTCGCACTATAAAAAGTTTTTATATGTGTCCCAGTTTTGTGAACATCTCTCTGCGTATAAGTATATTTTCTGGTGTAGTTCTTAAAGTGCGACAGCCCTCGTGCTAAGGCTCCAACAAAAAGCATTTTGTGGATTTGAAAGACTCTTTTTTGCTATTGACTCTCACATGATGTGAGGGTCTACACTAATTTATAGATAAAATAATTTTATTGTGGAGGAATGGATTATGCAAAATTTTCAAGTAAACTCAATTGGTAAAATTAACGTAAACAAGGAAGGAGCGTTTATTGAACTTGAACCGAAGTATATTGCAGCTTTACAAGCCTTGGATGGATTTAGCCATATTAATGTTATATGGTGGTTTAGTGACTTTGATAATGAAGAAACGAGAAATATCCTTGAAGCATCCCAGCCTTATAAAAAAGCTCCAGCTGTGATAGGTATCTTCGCCACAAGATCCCCTGTTCGTCCCAATCCTATCGCCTTAACTGCAGTGGAAGTTATTCATATAGACTATGAAAAAGGCATTATTCAAATTGCCTATATTGATGCTAATGACGGTACGCCAATACTTGACATAAAGCCATATACACCCAGCCTTGACAGAGTTGAAACTCCTGGCGTGCCAGAATGGTGCAGTCATTGGCCCAAATGTTTAGAGCAATCTGGGGAATTCAATTGGGAGGATGAATTTAACTTTTAATATTTTTAGCTCTAGGAAGAACCTAGGGCTTTATTTTTTGCCTATTTTTACAAATATTGCAGGAAGAAAAGGGTTTGTGTTGAATTAAGTAACTAGAGTTAAAGTTATGGAAATGGCATGTGGTTTTTAATTAACTAATAAGTATATATAATGTTTATAATGGGAAGTTAAAAATAATATGATCTTTTATATAAAATAGACTTAAAAAATAGTAATAAATTTGTTTAATTTATATACTGTAAATTTTAAAATATGAGGTGATTTTCAGAGTGAAAAATAAGTATAATTTATGTTTTTTATGGATTTCAACTCCAGGATTTTTAAATAATATTGAATATAATTTTTTGTCAGATAGAAAGTTTCATGTTATAGAAATTGGATATAATGAATGGGAAGTAAAGGTGGAAGTACTGCAAGATAATTATATAGAAATTCCACGTGATTTTTTTGGAAATAAGATTTCTAACGTTACAGGTATTGTGGGGAAGAATGGAAGTGGGAAAACATCATTTATAAATTTCTTTGCAAATAATATATGTAATTTAACATTTAATTATGAAGGTCATATATCAGTGTGGATGGATGAGAATGGGCATTATAAGATAACACATAATTTAAAAAAGCTTAAATTTATGAAAGAAAATTACTTGTCTGATTGTTTTGATTCGAATTTTCCGGAAGTTATAGTGCTTTCTAATGTTTTTGATGGTAGGTATAGCCGAGAATATGGCAAAAAAAATAATAAAGATTACAAAAAATTATTAAGTGTTACTGATTATTCTTTAAATAGTTTTATTAACAGCAAATATAAATCATCTAAACAGAATTATACGGTAGCAGTAGATTTTATTGAAAAAAGTCTTATTGAAGATTGTATATCTTTTATGCGTGGTTCTGAAAATAAGTTTAAAAGAATGATGGAAATGAATATAGACTGCTTACCTAATGTTTTAACATTGACTATACAAAACAATTTGTATTTATCAGAAACAATGAAATCTGAATCTCATGAGATAGATGAATTTTTAAAACGGCTTAAAGAGACTTATGGAATAAATACAAATAGATTTAAAAAATTATGTGTTGATGAGTGCGGTTATATAGAGACTGGAAGGCAATGTTATGAATCTGTAATAAATAAGCTTGGGTTATACCTTTGGGCATTTACTCAAAAAATTTTAGAATGCAATGAAATAGATTCAAGAGAAAATATAGTTGGATTTCTAAACACTCTTGAACACAATGAGGATGTAGAAAAAAATGCTCTTAGCATACTGCTTGAAATTTATAAAAATAATAACAGTTGGGGTAAGTTGGAGCCAGTAAAAACATTCATAGAATTTATTAATAAAAATTTTGATTATGATAATAGTTATCATATCATTTCTACAGATAAACTTGCATGTAAATTTGATACATATAAAATAGATGATATTGCACTTAAATTTTATGAACTAGCTAATAAAGTTTTAGAGTTACTAAATACATGTATACAAATAGATGATTTTTTTGAATTAAAGCTAGAATACGCATATGATAAAAATAAAAAAATAGGATTTAGTACTGGGGAAATGATGAAATTTAGAACTTATATTGAATTGTATAAAGCATTTAGCAATATGGAGAGTGAATCAGCTATAATCATTATTGATGAGTGGGATGCATATTTACACCCTGCTATACAGCAAACTGGTATCAGAGACATTGTCAGATTTATAAACGAAGTATTTAAGAAAGAATCAGTTCATCTAATAATAACAAGTAACGCTCCGTTTATGATATCAGATTTACCACTAAACAATATTATTTTTCTTGATGATGGAAAACAAGTGGATAAAATAACCAATACATTTGCTCAAAATATTCATACGCTTCTAAAAGATAATTTCTTTATGCAACAAACAATTGGAGAATTTGCAAATCAAAATATAAAAGGTTCTTTGAAGATTATGGATAAGTACAAACAATTAATTGATAAAAAGATTAATAAAATGGAATTTAAAGAGGATTATATGCAATATATGAATTGCACTAAAGAAGTTGATATTGATAAAATGAAAAAAAAGATAAAATATATTATTGAAATCATTGGAGAGCCTCTAATTAAAAGAAAATTAGAAGAAAAATATAGGACAACCTTTTTTAAAGATATAAGGTGTTATGAAAAAGAGATTAAAAAGTTACAGTTAGAGCAGGAAAAGTTGAAAGATATTATTAAAAATAATGGGCTAGATAATGTAGATGGAATAATGGCTCTACTTGAGGATAAAATTAAGGAACTGCAAAACAAGGTTGAAAAGAGAATCTTTAAAAATGAAGGTGATATTATTGATAAAAATTAACGTTAATAATATTGAAAATTGGGACACTATTATAAAATATCATAATGTATTTTTTAAACAAGATATAAAAAAGCAAGTAGAAAATCAGTTGAGAAATGGAATATTAAATGATAAAAATTCAATGAAAAGTAAGATTTTCAAAACGTTATTTCTAGATGATAGTGATATAGTAGATGAAAATAAATTAATTAAGATAGCTACAGGAAAAAAATTTTATTTAGATAAGATTAAAGAAGATTACAAAAAAATAATATTTAATGGAGAAGAGAGTGAATATAAATACAAACTTATAAAAACATTTATAAATTCAAGATGTACAACAGTAAAAACAATTAAATTAAGTTTATATAAATCAAGTTTACCTAAATCTGAAGAACAAAAAAAATTTTATGATAAAGTTTTAGAAAATATTAAAGAAGCTGAAATAGAAACTAAAGAAGGTAAGGAAAGACATATATTTGCTATAGAAGGAACCAAGTTTTTTAAAGAAATAGTGGAAATTGAAAAGGTATTAAAGAAAATATTTAATTATGATAGTTGTTTTAGTGATAATGGTGTTAAATTGAACGTAGAATATGGGATACAGTGGAATAGACATACATTATTATCAATGATAGGTATTTCAGTATGTCCTTATTGTAACAGACAATACATTAACAATTATATTAATATTAAAAAAAAGAATAAGACTACAGCTGATTTAGACCATTTCTATCCAAAATCAGAATACCCATTTTTAGCGTTATCTTTATATAATTTTATACCAAGTTGTCAGATATGTAATTCAAGATTTAAGTTAGCTAGTGATAAGTCACTAATATATCCTTATGAAGAAGAGTTTGGCGAGTTTGCTACGTTTAAGACTAATTTTTATACATATGATGATGTGAAAAATAAAAATGTTAAGGATAAGGAAGATACATATGATGTCAAGTATCTAATGGGCATGTCAGATAATTTTAAAATAGAATTAAGTATTGATATGGAGAGAGTAAGAAACTACTTTTTATTAAAAAATGAAGAAAAACAAATGGATACAGATATTAATAAGATAACTTTAGAATTTATAGATAAGATAAGAAATTCAAAGGACATTTTTCATTTAGAAGAGCTATATAAATGTCATAAAGATTATGTGAGAGAACTTATTAAAAAAGCTATCATTTATAATGAAAGTAGAATAGATGAACTTTGTACTCAATATCCAGATATTTTCAGTAGTAGAGAAGAAGTGTTACAAATGATAGTTTCTAATTATATATGTGATGAAGATTTAGGAAAAAGACCATTAGCAAAGTTGACAAAGGATATACGCGAAGAATTAGGATTACAATAATAAAATGATTTTAATGTAACTGAATAACTCCCCATTAGGCTAAGTGTGTCCTGAAAGAACGACTGTGCAAAGAAAAAAATAGCGTTGCAGTCGGATGTGCTTTGTAAGAGATGGATGTGGGCCCTCCAGAATCGGCATACAGGTGCAGGTTTTAAACTACCATATTGGGTGCTGTAACCAAAAGTTGTGGTGATGAGCGCGTATGGAAAAGGCTGCGATAGCAGTCAAGTGTGCATCGTGAAGCTGAACGAAAGTGAACAGCCCGTGAAGCGTCGTTAATGGGTTTATTGCAGTCAAAACCAGATGATTTAGCCACAACTAGGACAAAATCCGGTGGGTGCCTGTTTATTGACCGGATGATTGTCGGCGTAAAGGCTGCAGGAGCACGATATAGGCTCTTATAAGGAACAGGAACTGAATCTTGATGACAAGTGAAAAATCCAAGCGCTGACACGACAAGGATGAAAGTAGCGATGCAAGGTTTAGTTGCGAAAGAATTCATAATAGTAATGAAACTGCTGTAATGGTAGTGGAGCGAAGGGATTCTGTTACCTGTACTTCGGAAAATAAACAACCAGAAATGGGAGGATTTAATGAAAGAAGGAAAGCGGTTTATGGGACTCCGCCCGTCGGTTGGATAACAAGAGCCGAATGAAAGGAGACTTTCGTGTTCGGTTCTATGAGAGGCTCAGAGTGAAATTCTCTGGGTTTACTCGACTAATGAGTAGTTGATATTGCTGTTATATTCAACAAAAATTAGATATTCAACTCTCAATTTTTGTTATATTAAGTAAGAATGAAAAAATAATTAATAGGGGGATGCCAATGAGAATAAAGCTACAATGGATAGAAAAAGCATTAACTAAGTATACGGAAGAATTAAATATTTCAGATAACCATCCTGAGAGACTTATTCTTTTATATAGGAAATTCAATATGGAAGGTAATAATTATTATAGTATACATAATGTTATAAAAGAATTGTCACAACAAATAGCTAAGATCCTTAGTAATGACGATATCAAGTTAATAAAAGATGAATTGGAGAACTTAATGGTACACCTTCTATACATCTATTATAAAGATAATATTGATACTAAAGATGCGTTACAAGCAATTCAATCTTTTTTAGCACCATTAAGACAAGCAGAACAAATAGAAGTAACTAACAAATCTGCTTTAACGAATAAGGAATTAGTAAGTCTGCTTAAGCTTGGTGCATGGTACCATAAGTTAACAAAAACAAGTAATGATAATTTTTATGAAAATTTCAAATTTATGAGGCCAGAGATGATAAGATATGCAAAAAATCTGGTAGAAGTGAAAAATTTGGTATCAGTTGCAGAAATAGAATACGGAAAAGTTGTGAACGAAGATGAGATTATTAATATTCTTTTTAATAGGGTAGAGGATCGGATTGTAAGATACGGTACAAAAGCTTTCATGGAAGAAGTAATCAAAAGGTATATAAATCATTATGATATTAGTGAGGGACTCATTAAAACCAATAGTGATGGACAAAAGTTTTTTTATTATATGGCTTTAAAGAAGGCAACGGATTCTAATATGAAAGAAGAAATAAAAAACAAGAGGGGGGCATTATCAATAAGAGTGATTGATAGAATAGCAGAAGCACTTTTGAATTTGTTCCCCTATAGAATAGATAATAAATTTAAGTTTATGTTTATGAATGGAGACCCAATTAAATATTTTCAAGAATTGATATTTCATGATGCATTATTTAAGGAATTACAGTATCCGGCTGAAAGTACACTATTGCTGTTAGAAAAGCTTCTAAAAAACCATGAAGAAAAGTTAATTGATTTAATGAATATGAATTTGACGCAGTTTTTGGTTATATCTAGAATTATTATTAAATATTGTAAAAAAGAAATGGAGTTAGGATCAAGCAAAGCTAATGGTACCATCACGCCTTTCAAGCTCATTAAACTTATTCCAAAAAAGTATATGAATATTGATATTAATGTAATTAATAGATATTTTGAAATAATGGCATCTACAGCACCATTAAATACAAAATTTAATCATCCAATGAATATGGAAAGCATTAATTCAGATTCAGCTTGGTTAATTCCGGTTACCAGAGATAATCCACTGGAATGCTATCTACCAATACCACCTATATCCAGTTTTGGGCTTTACGACCGTATAATGAGCTTATTGAACTTTCCTAATGTCGGAAATGAATTTGAAGATTGTATTCAGGAATGGTTTGAGCAAGCGCTTAGAACAAAAGTCTATAGAGGTAAATATATTTATAATGGTAAGATTTACGATTCAGATGGAATCATGCTTATAGATAATTTAATTATATTGACAGAGTGTAAAACCAAACCAATGCAAAGGGTCTCACGTTCTGGTGATATAGGGCAGGTAATCATAGATATAGGAAAGGCTTTTTTATATAGTACTATACAGGCCTATCGGTGTGAATCTGCCTTTAGATTTGGTAAGATAGAATTATACCATTCAGATTCAAGTAATAAGGATATTAATATGAGAAAAGTAGCCCCTTCTTATATATTGCAATTACCAGATAACCCTCAATTTATAAGAATATCTTGTACTACATTCAATTTTGGAACCCTTATTGAGAAAGCAATAGTACAAAATCTACTGTTAGGCTTAATGTACTATAACTATGGATCAGAAGATATATCTGTAAACTCTTCATTAAAAAAGATTGGACAATATCAAAGAGAACTTCATGAGATATGGAATAGTTTAAAACCATACTATGTTGTTAATACTCATGATAATTTATTTGAAAAAATAACTCATTTTACCACTCTAATGCCATTTGGCCTCATATATTTGCTAACAAATAGTGCTACATCAAGGGAGGATGCAGTGAGTAGATTAAAAACATATTTCAGTATTCAAATAAACAATTACAATATTTATGAATCAACTAAACATTTAATTAGAATTAATGAAGAAAAAAAAGTAATGAATCATTATTAAGTTACTGCTTTTTCTTAGTTTATTTTAGATATTAGTAACATTTATTTAGGGTAATTATTATCAACATGACAATTTGGCTAATAATTGGTAGTTCAATGCCTTGAAGGTCCCATTTTAATAAAATTTAGCAAGTGACACAATAGTAATAAGATACGGTGCGACAAGAAGTCGCTAGTTAGTAGTGTTTTATTAGAAGCTACAGCAGTTACTAGGTGTATCCCCGCTTGAAACTTCACTTCGAGTAATTGGTTTGCAGGTTGCATGAGAGTTAAGTACCTAATGTTATTGCTTTACGCAGGAGTAATACTGGGTTAGGAAAAAAATGGAAAGTATAAACTTAGGTTGAACTTTTGTAATCTTTGTTAAAGAAAATAAGCGTACTGTGGTGTAATAATACAGTTATAATGGAAAGGTTATTAAATAAATATATATTGTAAACTAAAACGTATTATTTGAAATTTTGGTATTTATGCTAAAAAAGAAGCATCTACTTTGATCCTGGGTGGATGCTGGAACTATCTTAGCCTGGAATTAATATTCATAATTTAACAGTATTTACACCTATTTAAGAAATGAAAAACAACATTTATCACTATAACCAGCTAATAAACATACTATATATAATCTAAAGGTTATAAGTTTTCAGTATGAAAATTTAAGTGTTGATAAATAATAGGAGTGGGGGTTTACTGAAATGCCTATATCAGGTGATTACGAGTACTCAGTGATCGGTAGTAATGCTACAATTACGAAATATAATGGCCCAGGTGGCAGTGTTACAATTCCTGCAACAATTAATGATGGCGTTAATACGTATGCTGTAACCATAATTGGTACTGATGCGTTTGCTAACTACTCTAGCTTAACAAGCTTAACTATTCCAAACAGTGTAACCAGCATTGAAAAAGGCACGTTTTCTTTCTGTATCAACTTAGCAAGCGTAACTATAACTGAACCAAGTCAATTGACTAGTATTGGTAACTATTCGTTTACTGGTTGCTATATCCTACCAAGTTTCACTATCCCTAATAGAGTGACCAGTATTGGATATGGTGCGTTTTTGTATTGCTACGGACTAACAAGTGTCACTATACCTAACAGTGTAAACATTATTAACAATTCTGCATTTCAGTACTGTTACAACCTAGTTGCAACCTATTTCTTTGGGAATGCACCGACTATGGGCAATAATGTATTCAGATATGTAGCTTATGGTTTCACAGTTTATTACCTTTATGGAACAACAGGATTTTCTACTCCTACTTGGCAACCACCTAATACACTTGATAATTATAATGCAGAACCTTTTTATATTGTAACCTATGATGGCAACGGAAACACAAGCGGTACAGTACCAATTGACAGCAACACATATTCACAAACGCTTGGATTAACTGTAACAGTATTGGACAATACTGGATCTCTTGCAAAAATAGGTTATACATTTGTAGGGTGGAATACACAAGCTGACGGAACTGGAACAGACTATGCGGCAGGAGCAAACTTTACAATGGGAACAGCAAATGTGACATTATATGCGAAGTGGCAAGAGCAACTGGGACAATGGATAATATACAGTAGACTATCAGCGACATCCTTGATCTATAATGATGGAGATATTTCTAATAATGAAAAAATGATAATAAAAGGTGGTTATCCTAATTTAACTACAATTCTTTCAACTGCTAAAGCAGGTGATACTTTTACCGTTAGCTACCTTACTTTAAATACTTCTTTCTTAATCAATCAATATATTAAATTTGATTTTGCGAGTAATATAACTACTATAAATGTTGGTGGGACTGTAAGCTTTCAAGTGTTTAAGATTTATAATTATAACAAGCTATCAGTACCTGTTGGGCCTGTATGGACTTTCTCAACTGCAATGTCAGTATCTACAACATTCTCCTTTTCTGTTTATGATTTAGTTTCGTTTAATGATGGAAATTTCATATATACAGTAGTAGCAACTATACAGTAGTTTCTACTACTGGTACTCTTAGTATTAAAAAATACAGGTAAAAGTTATGATTTATGGATACTGTATTGTAAACATAAATCATAACTTTTACCTATATTTTTCTTATTAATTTAATGTGAATTTGACGGAAATTTATATTATAAGCCCTGTAAAATCAATATTTATGTTATTCTGTGTTATTTTCAACGTTGGTATGGATAGTTTAATAATAACCTGTAATATAGATAACTTTCCATATCGAAAAAATTGCGAGATGGTTTGTGTTAAACTTAAAAACATTGTAGATTGTATATATGAGTGGATTTCAAAATAGTAATTGCTTCGGAGTATTCGTAAATTATGACATAACTCCTAATTATTTATATAATTGGGAGTGCTATTATCATTCTCATAAGGCTAATAACTAGAAGTTAAGAATATTAGAGAAAATTAATTAAGTGCCTAATAAATTTAGCATGTGATATGCCGCGATATATAACATAGGCTTCCTTAAGGATAGTCATATACAAGCTTTGAGGGTAGTTGAGGTTTGCAGAATAAATATATCTATAAAACCATAGCGAAACACATATTTTTTAGATTTAAACTATTATGTATATAAATTAGGAGATAATATATGATTAAATGGCTTATAGAAAATCCAAAGAATATGGAGTTAGATTATATTCGAGACATATTAAAAGAAATTGAAGTAAAGCTTGCTTATTCGGATATATACGAAAATTCGCAACTAGAAGTTTCCTATAACTTTGATTATTTTGAAAGACGAGCTGAGAGAAAAATTAACATTTAAAATAGCAAAAAGTATTTAATTAACTTGCCATTATTAATATAATATCTGCTATCATAATCATATAGCAGATATTAAAAAAGTCAATTAAACATCATAGTTAATGGGTTAGAGTTCACTGCAGATTGTAATTGATGTTCATCAATATGAGTATAGATTTCGGTTGTAGCAACACTTTCATGACCAAGGATCTGCTGCAAAGAACGAATATCTAATCTACCATACTTATACATAAGTGTTGCTGTTGTATGGAGAAGTTTGTGAGTTGATATAGATTTTGGGTCAAGACCAGAAGAAATAACATATTTTTTTTTACAATGTTTTGGATAGCTCTAGCAGTAATGCGATTATTGTTTCTAGATATAAACAAAGCATTATCAGAAATTTTAATTGAATTTCTAATATGCAGCCAATTATTAATAGCTTTTTTAGCAGCAGGTGTTAGAAAGATTTTACGTTCTTTATTACCTTTACCGACTACAGATAAAATATCATTATTTACTTGATCTATGTTTAGACTAGCCAACTCAGATAATCTCAATGCACAATTAAGAAAAATAGTTATTATACAATGATCTCTAGGAGAGTTTCTATATTCAAGCAATAAGCGAACGGATTCTTCTAAGGATAATAATGTGAATTTAATGAATGATGTATCAAACAGCTCACGGACTTCAAAAGTTAAATAGTAATTTGTATGGGGGTATATAATGAAATATTTTGGAGAAGGATTAAGTGAGAAGCACAAAGAATTAAGTAAAATTATTCGCAATAAAGATAAAATATCACAAGCGAAACTTTTGTTTTTAGATATTCATGCAAATCTACATCTGTCAGAAACAGAAGGAACTATTCAAAATGAAGTTGATAATCTTATAAGAGATTTAAAAGAAAATGAATATGCAATTATGCCTAAAACTAAAGATGAGACAATAGCATGGGTTATATGGCATATTGCAAGAATTGAAGATTTAACAATGAACATGCTAGTTGCAGAGAAGAATCAGTTATTTAATGAAGAATGGAAATCAAGAATGAATATTTCAATTACAGATACAGGAAATACACTAACTGATGATGAAATCATGTACTTTAGTCATAGTATAAATATCAAAGAAATGTTATGTTACTGGAATGCGGTTGGAGAGAGCACAAAAGAAATTATTAATAATCTGCAAGCTGAGGATATGAAACGAAAAGTTTTAACAATTGACTTAGAAAGAATACTTGATAGTGGTGGTGTAACTAAGCAAAAAGATTCAATTTGGCTTCTGGATTTTTGGGGTAAAAAAGATGTTGCAGGGATTTTACTCATGCCGCCAACAAGACATGTTATAATGCACCTAAATGACTGTTGTAAATGGAAAGAACATATTAGGGCAGATAAGAAGATATATAGATGCTAAATTCCAATTTAAAGGGAAATATTATAAATACTAATTTTTGGAGATGATTTGATGGAAAAAGTATATGAAACTGAAAGACTTATATTAAATGTATTAAACAAGTCCTATGTGGAATTGGTTATAGATTATTATTTAAGAAATAAGTCTTTTTTAGAAGATTGGGAAGCAGTGAAGAGTGAAGAATTTTATACAAAGCAATACCAACAAGAACAATTAGACAATGAGTTATCAAATATTGAAAATAAAAGGTCTTTCAGGTTATGGGTTTTCAAAAAGGAAGACAGTAGTAGAATAATAGGTTCTGTTGGCTTTAATAACATTGTATGGGGAGCATTTCTATCTTGTCATCTTGGTTACAAATTAGACAAAGATGAAATCAATAAAGGTTATATAACCGAGGCAATTCAAAAGGGAATTGAAGTTATGTTTAATGAATTTGGATTACATAGAATTGAAGCTAATATTATGCCTAAAAATAAACGCTCATTAAGAGTAGTTGAAAAGTTAGGATTTTATAACGAAGGGTTAGCATATAAATATTTAAAAATAAATGATAAATGGGAAGACCATATACACATGGTTTTATTAAACGATAATGTATAACAAAGATTCTTCGAATTAGTAAATAATCACTTACCAAGGATAATTTATATGTTGTGTATATAAAATAGTAATTTGTTTGCTTGAATAAAATGGAGGTATTATCAGGGGAAATGAAAATTTACAATCAGAAAGATTAATTCTAAAACCATTATCTTTTACCGAACTATCATATATTAATAACAATGAGCTTGGTAATATTGAAATTATCAATGAGAAAAAGCAGGTATTAAAGCAATTGGCTGAGACACTATAAACTCAACCAATTGCTTTAATACCTGCAAATCTATGATGTACAACATTTTTGATTATTTTTGAGATTGCCTGAATAATTAAATAGTGGAGAACTTAAATTGAATTCAAAAGATTCTCTATCAACTATCCCGACTACCTTAGTACTATCATATAATTGGAGTAAAAAATCAGCCATTTGTTTACTAGTATGATAATTAGCAAAGGATTTGTCATAGTCATATTTTTCCACATTATTAGCTGTATTTCCAAAGTTTGTTTTAGTAGCTGCAGGTGCCAATACTTTTGCTTGCAGTTTTGCGTTACATTCTTTTAACTCTCTTGCTAAGCCTTCAGTAAATGTACTTACGAAAAATTTACTTGCGCAGTAGGTAATGGCATTTGGTACAATAATGTATCCGCCATTAGATGAAATATTTATAAGCTGTGTGCCATCAACATCTTTATAATCACGTACAAATAGTGATGATAATACTACTAAAGCTTCTACATTTAATCGAAGCATTGTTCCAATTTTTTCTAAATTTTGATTAGCTACACTAGAATAATTACCAAAGCCTGCATTGTTAACTAATGTTTCAATATAATATGATTTTAAATCTTCATAGAATTGATATACATTTGATATTATAGACAAATCAACGGCTTTAACTATTACATCTAACGATGGGTTCTCATGTGAAATTTCTTCTTTTAATTTTTTTAAGTTTTCTTTACTACGTGCAGCAATAACTAAATTTTTACCACGTTTTGCAAATGCCTTTGCAGTTTCATATCCTATTCCTGAACTTGCTCCTGTAATAACCGTATATTTCTCTTTTCCATTCATTTGAATCACTCCTATTTTTATGGTATATTGGAATTATATAATATGGAGTTAACTCCAGGTCAAGTACTAATTTTAATATTTAAAAGGAGAATTTAAATATGAGTTATTCAATAGGGGAATTTGCAAAGACTACTAATTTAAGCATAGATACCTTACGTTACTACGAAAAAGAAGGTCTAATTGTTCCAAAACGTAAAGAAAATGGGAGACGCATTTATTGTGAAGAAGATATAACATGGATAGCATTTATAAAAAGATTAAAAGAGACTAAAATGCCTATCAAGGAAATTCAGAAATATGCCAAGCTAAGGTCTATTGGTGACTCTACTATGATTGAAAGAATGGAGATGCTTGTAAAACATAGAACTGATTTAGAAAAAGAAATTAACAAAGCAAATGAAAATCTCCAGAAATTAAACGATAAAATTGATTTTTATAAATCAGAAATAGATAAAAAAAGTGAATTTAAATTTGCTTGTATTTAGAGAGAATTTAATTGTAAGTAATGTAGTGATACAAATTAAACTAATAAACAAGTTAAAGTATAAAGAGTTTACTTAATGGGGGTAACAAAATGATAATAGAAACTGAACGATTGGAGCTTATTTTGTTAACGGCTAACCAATTAAAACTATGGACTGAAGATATTTCTGCACTTGAAAAAGAATTAAAATGTACCTATAAGGCTGAGCCAATGGAAGATATATTTCTTGAAATAGTAAAAGGTCAGTACGAAATAATTCAAAAAGATCCAAACAATTGTTTATGGCACAGCTTTTTTTTCTTAATTCGCAAGGAGGATAGGGTGGTAGTAGGTTCAGCGGATTTTGAGAATTTTTCTTCTCAAAATATTTTAAAGCGTTGTGGATTCAAAAAGTATAAACAAGGAGAAACCCTTTGGTGGATAGTTTAATTGAGGTACTAGTTCACGAGCGAGTATCATAAATAGTAATTTGTAGGGAAGATTATTTATATTAGATTGGTGGTGGTATAAATGAAGAACATTCCTAACGTAATTACAATCACAAGAATTTTAGGAACAGTGGTTCTGTTGTTTATAATACCATTTTCGGAACTATTCTTTATCATATATATTTTGTGTGGCATTAGTGACGTTTTGGATGGAATGATAGCACGAAAGATGAATTTAGTAAGTAAAAAAGGACAGATTCTTGACAGTATTGCAGACTTTTTAATGGTTATACTTTTGTTACTCGTATTTGTACTCAACTTAAATTTACCTTTATGGGGCGTATATTGGTTAGTTAGTATTGCCGTTATTCGCTTGACATCTTTGGGCGTTGGGTTTATGCGTTATAGACAGCTCGCATCTTTACACACTTATGCTAATAAGTTAACAGGGGCAGCTTTGTTTTGTTTTCCATTTCTGTATGTTGGTTTAGGACTATACACAACAACTATTTTGCTTTGTTTCATTGCAAGCATTTCGGCGATAGAAGAATTAATTATTAATGCTGTTTCTAAAAAACTGTGGAGAGATATCAAATCCATATTCTCATTATGAGTATACACAAAGTTTATAAACTTCAATTTGTAGTGCAGATAATTTAAAATTTGTACATTATCCGCATATTGAATGTAGGTAATGGGAATAATTATCAACTTATCGTTATCCATATAATTGGACGTGCTGAAGTTATTCTAATTAGGCTAATAATGAGTAGTTGTAATAAATTCTAATATATAAGACACAAAACACTTTATGAGGTTATATATATAAATAAATGGGGCAAATCAATGCGAAGAATAGCATTAATTTCTTGTACAAGTTCAAAAAAAGATTATGTTTGTCAGGTTAAAGAACTTTATTCTGAAAGTGATACATTTTGTTTAGAATATGAACTGGAATATTATATTGTGCTCAAAATAATAGAGATTATGTTTTTTATACAATGAATCAGAAAAACTACCCAAAAGGCAGAGAAACTTTTATTTTTATAAGTTAAATATGAATATGCTAATAATAAACCCATTATAAATCCATAAAAAACATATATATAACTATAGCTGTGTGAAATTCCAAATAATATTGCTGAAATTATTATAATTAAAATATTTTTTTCTCTTAAAATACTAATAGAACTTAAAAACTCAATAATTGCATATTGAAAAATGGCCGTTTCTAATATAGGTGATAATATTGAACCAAGTATAATTTTAGCTGTTAGAGTTGGCGTGTTTATGCTGAAAGGGCCGCCTATTGGGCCTACATATTTTTGATACAAATAAAATAATGGAATAAATGGAGTAATAATTAAATGCATTAATACTACCATAGTAATAATAAACTTTATAGTTGATAGTTCTTGTAAATAATTATTAATACCTTTAAAAACTCTCATAAAATTATATTTCTCCATATCTATAAAAACTCTGGCTATGTGAAAATTATACCATATTTCCTGTATAATTTAATTATTTATAAAAACAACATATCAATTTGGAACGAAATCTATCCCTGTGAGTTTTTTACAGAAGACATTGAAAATAATCTTCTTTATCTATTAGTGAAGGATCAGGATGATATAGTTAGCCATTGCATTATGTGAATCAAATGCTGGAGAAAGTTATGTTAAGTGGGAAAATATCCATGACAAGGCATTGTATCTTGACTGTTTTGGAGTCAATGTTAATTATTCAAGACAAGGAATTGGCAGTTTAATGCTTAAGCAGGCCAAATATTTAAGGCTTTTTGTTGTGGATATAAATAAACCAGCTATTAATGTATATTTAAAAAACGGATTTAAGCAGGTAGATGGAATTTATGAAGAAAAAATAGATGATGGCCTTATATTGCGTGAATATGGGTTTGAAATAGAAGCATTAAGGTAACAGAAAATCGAATTTGTGAAGGAGAAAAATGTAATGAATAAAAATAATATTTCTATACAAAAGGCCAAAATAGAAGAATATGATGATCTACGAAGGATTTTTTTAAATACAAGACAAGAAAGCTTTAACTGGATGAAGTATGATGGTATAAAATTAGAGGATTTTGATAGTAGTACAGAAGGAGAATTAATATTAACAGTAAGAATAAATAATAACATCGCTGGATTTATTTCAATTTGGGAAGAAGATAAATTTATTCACAACTTATTTATTTCATCAAATTTTAAAAGGCTTGGAGCAGGCAAAGCCTTGATAAATGAAGCTGTAAAAGCAGTAGGATTACCGTTAACATTAAAATGCGTAAAGGCAAATATAGATGCTTTCAAATTTTATTTATCTCAAGGGTGGACAATCGAAGAGGAAGTTACAAAAAATGAAGCTTATTATTTAATGAAATATGAAGGATAGAGTTGATTCAATATTTAAGACGTATAATATCATAAGTTAGAAAATAAATACATATGAGTAAAAATATGAGTTGTATTAAATTATGAGGGAGACTAAATAATGTTTGAAGAAATAGTATTAGAAAGCAAAAAAGCATGGGAAAAGAATGCAGATTTTTGGGATGAAAGGATGGGGGATAACTCTAATCGTTTTCATTGTCGTATTGTAAGATCAAGTGTTGAAGAGTTACTCGAAGTAAATAAGATTGTAAGGGCAAGAAAGGTATAAATTTCAATATAGTAATCAAGGGTTTTAAATTAATGCATAACATTTATAGTCTACATCATTAAAGAGGTAGACTATAAATGTTATAGTGTAGGCTTATTCCTTTTCATATTTTATATCTCCGCATACAGGGCAAGACGGAAGAGTGTCATTTTCATCATTAATAACTATTTTTTCGCCACATGTAGTGCAAATATAAGTTCCTTTACCAGGCTTATCTCCAGCCTTATATATCATAGATAACACCTCCTTGTTATCTATGATATTCTCTGTTTTTCTGAAAATTCCTTCAATTACGCAAAGGATTTTTAAAATTTATGTAGAAAATATATTTATGGTAATAATTTTTGAAATTAAAGGAGGAATTTTAGTTATGAGAGGAATAGCTGGTTTGTTAGGATGGATCGGGGTTTGGGGTTATGGAATTGCATTGCTTAATTTTTTTATGAAATACATAAATAAAAAGTATATAAATAACCTTCCTAAAAATAGAAAAGGATTTATAAATTTCTATAGAACTATAATGAGATATGTAGTGAGATATCATAAAATTGCTGGAATAATAGCCTCAATAGCTATAGTTGGACATCTTTATTTGATGTATAATTTTAAGGGATTATCAATACCTGGTCTTATAGCAGCTATAGTAATGTGGTCTGTTTTTACATTAGGCATATATGGATTTGCTATTAATAAAAATCTAAGAGGTCCATGGGTGAAAGTTCATAGAATTTTATCTTTTATTTTAATACTATTAATAGGTTTTCATGTAATGTTTTCAAGATTTTTATTGATTCGCAAATAGCAGAATATGAAAGTATTGGTTAGTTCTTGTGTTATGGGATGTAACTGCAAATATAATGGTGGCAACAGCTTAAATTCAAGAGTGGTAGATTTTTTAAAAGACAAAGAAGTTATTAAAATTTGTCCAGAGATGTTAGTTGGTATGAGTATTCCAAGAGCTTCTGCTGAAATAGTAAATGGATGTGTTACTGAAGTTAATGGCAAAAATGTTGATAAGGAATATCGAAAAGGAGTTGAATTGGCATTAGAAAAAATAAAAAATGAAGATATTGATCTAGTAATTCTTCAGTCACGTAGTCCAACTTGTGGAGTTAATAGAATTTATGATGGGAGCTTTACAGGAAAATTGATTGAAGGTCAAGGACTATTTGCTAAGGCTCTTATTAATGCTGGATATAGAGTAATTGATTCTGAAGATGTTTAATAAATAGTAATTTTGTCAGGAGGCTTGAAAATGGAAATGGGATGTATAGTACGTTCCTGGAGAATGAAAGATGCAAACGATCTTGCAAAGGCTTTGAATAACAAAAAAATTCTTGATAACTTAAGAGATGGATTGCCATATCCATACACAGTAAGAGATGCAAAAAAATTTATTTCAGCAATGCTTGATGCTGATAAGAATTCAACATATGCGTTTGCAATTACTATTGATGATAAGGTAATAGGAAGTATTGGGGTGTTCCGCAAAGATAATATCCATTTCAAAACTGCGGAAATAGGTTACTATGTTGCAGAGGAATATTGGGGACAAGGAATTGGAACAAGTGCAGTTAAACAAGTATGTAAATATATTTTTGAAAATACTGATATTATCAGAATTTTTGCGGAACCTTTCGATTATAACTTTGGATCATGTCGTATACTTGAAAAATCAGGATTTTTGTATGAAGGTACTTTAAGGAAAAATGCAGTGAAAAATGGAGTTGTTCTTGATATGAAATTGTATTCAATAGTCAAGGAGTAGAAGGTACGAAGTCCTGCATTGTGTAACATAATTTTAGATTGAGTTCTGTCATATAATTGAAAAATTGCTTTTAGCAAAATAGGTCAAGTAAAAATTCATAAGGGTATGTTATGCTTTATCAAAGAGGTGAGAACATGGAAAATTGGGAAAAGATAAATGCGGTATATCGTATGCAAATTTACATTGAGAATCATATAACCGAATCAATAAATCTTTGTATGCTTGCAGAGGCAGCAGGATATTCACCATGGCATTCTACAAGGATTTTCAAGGAATTAACAGGTAAAACACCATTTGAATACATTCGAGCACTTCGTTTGTCTAGGGCGGCTGTTAAATTGAGAGATGAGAATGTTAAAATAATTGATGTTGCACTTGATTTCGTATTTGACTCACACGAAGGTTTTACAAGGGCATTTTCTAAGCAATTTGCTATGACTCCTAAGTACTACTGCAAAAATACTCCTCCACTGAAACTTTTTATGCCCAGCCATATCCGTGATTATTACCTCATGCTACAAAAAGGAGAGGATAACATGTCTGAAAGTTCTAATGTCAAAACAATTTTTGTGCAAGTGATTGACCGTCCTGCAAGAAAGTTAATTTTAAAACGTGGAATTAAAGCTACACATTATTTTGAATATTGTGAGGAATTAGGCTGTGATGTATGGGGTGTGCTTTCTAGTATCAAAGAAGCCATATATGAACCTATTGGAATGTGGATGCCCGAAAACTTACGCAAATCAGGTACGTCAGTATATACTCAAGGAGTAGAAGTTCCATCTAATTATGCAGGAGAAGTCCCAGAAGGGTTTGATTTAATTGATCTTCAGCCTTGTAAAATGATGGTATTTCAAGGGCAGCCTTATGATGATGAAAAATTTGATGAAGAGATAAAGGGGCTATGGGACATTATGAAAAATTACAATCCTGAGGTTTATGGATTTAGATGGGCAGATGAAGATGGACCAAGATTTCAATTAGCACCTATTGGATACAGAGGATATATTGAAGCAAGACCAGTAAAACAGTTAAATATAAAATAAGTCATATAGCTTTTATTAATGTTCACAATTATTAAAAACTGAATAATTTATTAAAACACCGTATTATTAAGCTTTACGGTGTTTTTTATTTTGCACTTCAATAACTATGTAACTAAGTTTAATAGTGTACTATCTATGAACTATGTTATAATTTACTAAAAGGTGTGTTATTATTCTCCAGCAAATATAATATTATATTTTGTATGTCAGTAAATCCCGACTATAGAAGAAAACATATTGTTAGTGAAATATTTTCGTTGATGTTTAATATAGAAGATGAAATAAGGAATATAACACAGATAAAGTTCAATTTAAAGTTGAGTATCATAAATAGTAAATTTGACGAGAAAAGAATATATCATTAAGTGAATATAAAAAAGAAATTTTTAGTAAAGATTATTAATATTTTGTGAGGTGTAGTAAATGAACATCATTTTTGAAAAAATGAGCAGCGAGCATAAAAAAGAAATTATGGAAATTTTTAATTTTTATATTAAAAGTGGAACAGCTGCCTTTCCAAACAATACATTGCCTGAACAGTTTTATGCAATGCTTATGAAAAAATCAGAGGGATACCCTGCCTATGCTCTTAAAAGTGTAGATAATAATTGTGTGGTTGGTTTTTGTCAGTTAAGTCCATATAATCCATTTCCAACATTCAAATCAACTGCATGCATTACTTATTTCATTGCAAATGAATATACAGGAAAGGGATTAGGTGAAAAATGCTTATTAAAATTGCAGGAAGATGCTTCAGAAATGGGAATTACTGATTTGGTTGCAGAAATATCATCAGAAAATTATGGCAGTATAGAATTTCATAAAAAACATGATTTCTATGTTGCTGGAGAATTGAAAAATATAGGTATTAAGTTTAATAGAAAGTTTGGCGTTGTGTATATGCAAAAAAATATTTGATTTTTAGTATAATACTTTTAGGCCAATTAACTACCGTTTAAATAAAGATAAACCAGAATTTGTTGAGAAGATAGTCATAGTAAAAAGTACAAAAAATTGGTTCTTTAAAAAGGCAGCTGCACTTGATTATGATGTGAGTGTAATATTTCTATTATAAAGTGAGTTGCTTTATTATAAATAGTAAATTTATTTGCTAGTTAATTAGCGTATTAATTTTAATAGAATAAGAGAGGGAAAATAATGATTCAATAAATTGTTCATATTGCGTTAGTAGTAAAAGATTATGATGAAGCAATTGAGTTTTACACAAAAAAGCTTCATTTTACATTGATAGAAGATACATATCAGCTAGAGCAAGAAAAAAGATGGGTAGTAGTGGCTCCACCAGGTTCAAATGGGACAACAATATTACTTGCAAGAGCATCTAAGTTAGAACAAGAATCTTTTATAGGAAACCAAGCAGGAGGAAGAGTTTTTCTATTCTTAGGAACCGATGATTTTTGGCGTGATTATAATGAAATGATAAAAGCAGGAATAGAATTTGTTAGAGAACCTAAAAGACAAGATTATGGAACGGTTGCGGTATTTAAAGATTTATATGGCAACCTATGGGACTTAGTTGAGTTCAATGAAAATCATCCAATGTTTAAAAGAGTTAAAATATAGTAATTTGACAAATTTAAAAAATATGACATGTTAAATTAAAAAATATTAAGTAGTTCGGGTGAATACCTACCACAGACAAAGGTTTTTTGTTTGTGGTTTTTTTAGTATATGTTGAATTTAGTCTAAAAAACATTCGATTTTTATTTGGAATTAAGAGGAAAGAATATGGTTGAAACTAATTTATTATTGAGACAACGTATGTTATTGCGTCTGTTAAATGAACAAAAGGGTTATGTTACTGGAGAAACTTTAGGTAAGCAAATGCGTGTTTCTGATAGGACTATTAGAAAAGATGTTTTAGAACTTAATAGGATATTGAAAAATTTAGATATATGCATACAATCCATAAGAGGAAAAGGGCACGAATTACAAGTTAAAGACAAAAAAGTATTAGATGAATTGCTTCGTGTAGGTGAAAACTTTTTATCAAGAGAGGATAGAGTACGATATCTAACAATGAAACTGATATCTTCTAATGGAGCTGTTAACTTAAGCGATTTTGAAGATGAAATGTTTATTAGTAGAACTACGCTTGAAAGGGATTTGCAGGAGTTTAAGTCTAAGTATGTAACTGAAAAACCGTATTTGGCATTGTTTCAGGATAATGGTATGATATGGCTTGAAGATAATGAAATAAAAAAAAGAATTGTGATTAATAATATGTTAGTTGCTGATTGGAATTATAGTTCTAAAGGAAATATTTTTTATAGAAATCAATATCTAGATACAGAAGCTTTTGATATTATTTCAACTAATGTGAATAAGTATTTAAGAATTTATAATATTAGAATGGATGACCCCAGCTTGGTTTATTTTATTTTTATGATTAATTGCACATATGAGAATTCAAAATGGACATGAATTAGATAAATATGAATATGAATATGTATTTGATGTAACTATTGACACAGCAATAAATGGGCTTTTAGATTTACTAGAAAATTTGTTAAATTGTTCATTTTGCTATGAAGAGCGATGTGCTATAATTCATCAGTTAACTAAAGTAAGAATATTAGATTTAGAAAAGTTAAGAAAAGATAATGTTCATTTGTTTGTAGATAAAAGATATATTTATATGATAAATGATTTAATAACAAGGATTAAAGAATTATATAATTTAGACTTTTCTAAGGATGAAGATTTTTTTATTACTTTAGTTTTTCATATACGGTTGTTAGAAAATAGAGTATTTCATGAAAAATCTAAGCCAGATGAACTTTTGAATATAATAAAGAGGGAATGTTTGTTCGAATATGAATTAGCATTGTTATTTAAAGACATTTCTATTGAAAGGCTAGGGGTTGATCTAGATGAAAAGGAACTTATATATTTAGCCTCTTGCTTAGCTGGTGCAATAGAAAAAGTAAAAAATGACACTTGGAGTAGTGGGATATCTGTAATAATTGTTAGTCATGTAAATCATAGCATATCATGGTTAATGAAAAGAAAACTAGAAGCTTTTTACGGTAGTATGATTAATGTCGTTGCTTTGAATTCAATATATGAGAAACACAAAATCAACACGCAAGATGCTAATTTAGTTTTGTGTACTGTCGAAAAAGAAATTACAAAAAGAAATGATGTAACAACAATATATGTTTCAGCAACTTTAAATGATAAAGATTTTGAAAAGATTAATAAGTTTATAGATAAATTGAAAGAGGATACCGTCTTTCCTTGTGTTCCTAAACTATTTTTCTCAAGAGAGAAATTCCATTCAAGTGTTGAGTTACACAACAAAGAAGATATATTAAAGCTTTTAGTAGAGGATTTAGTAAAAGATGAGTGTGTATCACCAGAATATTATGATTCAATTATTATGCGTGACAAGCAATCTTCTTTAGCAATTGGAGAAGGAATAGTTTTGGCTTATGCAATGCATCCATGTAAAAAAACTGGAGTTTCAGTTGCGACTATAAAAAATTCAGTTATGTGGGGGAAGTGTAAAATCAAAGTAGTAGTTGCATTATCAATGGCAGCTAAAGATTTTAAGCTTCTTTTTAAAATTTTCAAGATGGTATATAAAGATTTTAATTATGATAAGAAATTATATCAGGTTAAGACATTTGAAGAATTTGAAAAATATATATTTGAATGATTTTAGCATAGATAAGGTGGCATTCCTAAAAAGGGAGGCCACTTTTTTGTATGAATCTCTTGCAGCATTGCAATAGAATTGTAAAATTGCAATGATTATTATATTCTTAAAGAATTAAAAGTGCTTCATAAAAGATGTTTTAAAATAAGTTAGACAAATAGATAAAGATAAAAATGAAGGGTCAACATTTTGGTATATAAATTGCTTGATATAGACAACAGTGAGATTTATAGCAATTAACTATAGAGATATATAAGTGAATATTTTTAAGATAAACAATTTTATAAATTAGATTTAGAAGAAGAATATTTATTATATAGTATTAAACAAGCTAGTTATTCTGAGGAGGAGTTAGAGTGAAAAAAACAAATAGTCTATTCATGAAAATTTTTATGATGTCGGTTATATGTATGATTGTACCTATGTTAATAAGCTTAATTTATGTAAGTTTTTCAGCATCAAGTTCAATGCAAGAAAAAGTAAAAAATTCTTTATCAAGTTCAGTCCTAGAAAAGTCTAATCAAATTTCACTGGCCTATGAGGATATTTCTAAAATGACTGAGGCAATTGCAACACAGCCATATGTTATTGAATATTTTAAAGAATTAAATAAAAATAAGCAAGTAGATATTTCAAAAACAAAATATATTGAGAATTATATAAAAGTTTTATTTAATAATTCCAGTGGAATATATGAAAATATTTTTTTTGGATATGACCGGAAAACATTAATTGATGGAATTGGAGGAATGTCAGTCGGTCACGAGTACAATGATAATCAAGAACCGTGGTATAAAATAGTTATGAGTAATCCTAAGGCTTATATAGGAAATACTCAGCTTTCTCCAGTATCTGGAAGGCCTAATACAATTTTAGCCTATCCAGTAATTGATCCTGATTCAAAACAAATATTGGCTACCTTTGCATGTGCCATTGAGCTTGAGAAAGTAACTAAAACTTTAGTTAAGAGCAATTCAATTGAGAATAGCAAAACCCTTTTAATTAATTCTTTTGGTCAAGTCCTTGGAGCAGAAGATCCATCTCAGATTCTTAAATTGGACTTTAGCAGGGAAAAGGGAGATGTTCAAGAATTTTATAAACAAGTTAAGGAAAATAGTTCTGGATTTGGCTTTTTTACTTTAAATGGGGTTAAGAACATTGCTGCATACAAAAAAGTTGAAAAGTTTGATATGTATGTCATAAACTTTATGCCAATAACTCAATTCACAGTAGAGGTAAATAAATTACAAAAGGGAATTACTTTGGTAATTGCTGTTAGTGTAGTTATTTTCGCTTTTATGATTTTCTTTTTTTCAAGGAGTATTGTTAAACCTATAAAGTTAGCTACAGAGTATATGAAGGTCATTGCTTCAGGAGATTTCTCCCAAGAAGTGCCAGTAAAAGCAATGAAAAATAAGGATGAAACAGGAATATTAATGAAATCAATTGATTCAATGCAAAAGGCTATAAGAGATATTGTTAGTACTGTAGTACAAGAATCTAAAAATTCTAAGGAATCGGCTATATCAACCAATCTAGTGGCACATATTCTAAATAATGAAATAGAGGAGGTTACTGCTACTATTGAGGAAATGTCCGCAGCTATGGAAGAAACTGCAGCGACAGTTGAAGAAATAACAACTACCTCAAATGAACTTGGAGTGGCTGTAAAATCAATTACAGATAAATCTAAGTCAGGAGCTGATACTTCTAGTCTAATAAGTAAAAGAGCACAAGAACTGAAACAAAGTGCTGTTGTTTCACAAAAAACGGCCAAAGAGATTAGTGAATATATAAATGTTAATATGAGAAAGGCAATTGAACAATCTAAAGCTGTAGATAAAATAGATGAATTAACTGAGGTTATTTTGAAAATATCAGCTCAAACAAATTTATTGGCTTTAAACGCTGCAATAGAGGCGGCAAGAGCAGGTGAAGCAGGAAAAGGATTTGCCGTAGTCGCTGATGAAGTTAGAAAATTAGCAGAAAACTCAAAAAATACTGTTACTGAAATTCAACAAGTCATAAAGCTGGTTGTGGCAGTTGTAGATAACTTGCAAGAGAATTCTGAAAAAGCACTAGAATTTATAGATTCAAAAGTTGTAAAGGATTACGATTTTATGGTTCAAAGCGGAGAACAGTATTATAAAGATGCTAAATTCGTTGAAAACTTGGTTAGTGACTTAAGCAGTGATGCACAAAAATTAAATAATTCAATGAATGATATGGTTAATTCGATAAATCAAATATTAATTTTAAATACTGAATCTGCTGAAGGTGCTCAGAGTATTGCAGAGAGAATAACTACTACTTTACAAAAATCAACTAATGTAATAGAAATTTCAAACAGAACTGAAGAAAGCTCTAAAAAGCTGAAAGATATTGTTTCAAAATTCCAAGTATAAAAATATGCTAAATACTATGATTAATATGACATAGGAGATAAGAAGCAAAGTGTTAATTTTAAAATCCAATACTATATTGCAGTATTGCAATGTAGTTGTAATACTGCAATGTAGCGTTGAGAAAACTAAGTAATTTTATAATCAATGATTTTAAGAAACAAGATGAATAGGGAGTTAAGGTCTATATGGAAATAAAGTGATTTTTGGCACGTAAATTGCTAAAGTATATAATTGTTATGAAAATAGTTCATGTGATTGTTTTTCTTATCAGTAAGTTGTTTTTACATTAGCAGAACATTTTTTTTTCTTAGTTATTTCTAAGAGATTCTTGGAATCAAGAAAAATAGATGCCATGAAACTGTAAAGGTTTAAATAAAAATGTTTGTTATCCTCCTGAATTTATTAGTTCATATTGGAGGAAAATATAAAAGCTTAATGGATAAAAAGTTAGGCTAACCAATGCTTAGGGAATTCCGTAAGCTACTAATAATGATGTGAAGGGAGGAATTAATAAAAAATTACATAAAGTGTGATTAAATGTTAAAAGACATAATTAGAAATAGGAGGGAAATCTAATGAATAATAATGTTGTTAATAGTGCTAAAAATATAAGCACAATGAATTTAGTGGCTATTCTTGCAGTTCCGCTGATCTGGTTTTTTGAAGCAGCAGCACTTGGACCAGCTCTAGCAGTAATATTAGAGGCGTTTCCAGGTACATCAAAATTGATATCTCAATTAGTCATGACAGCGCCTTTTCTTACTACTACTCTTTTCAGCTTAGTGGCAGGACGACTAGCAAAAACTTATAATAAACGCAATATAATTATTTTTGGACTTTTAATTTATGGTGTTACAGGAATGGCTCCTGCTTTTGCTACTAGTATAAATACTATTTTGATTTTAAGGGTACTTACAGGTATAGGAGCTGGACTCTGTTTACCGCTGCCAAGTGCTATAATATCAGAACATTTCACAGGGGAAAAAAGAGAAAAATTGACTGGTATGACTACATCTGTTGCAAATATTGCTAATTTGTCTATTAGTGCAATTGTTGGATTTCTATTGGCTTTTGGATGGCAGTGGAGTTTTTATTCATTCGCAGTTATATTTGTTGTTTTAATTATTGCAATATTCTTTCTACCAAGTTCGCCACCTATTAAAGAAACAGAACAGGTGGCAAAAGAAAATGTTGAAGTATCACCTAAAAGCAAATCAGTTCCACCAGTTGTATATGCTCTTGGATTGTTTATGCTGTTTGGATGGGTTTTTACAGGGTTCACTACATTGAACATTGCATTCCGTTTTGTAGAGCTAAAGTATTCAACTGGGATGATTGGAATTGGTCTTGTATTCCCGGGTCTTGGAGCAATGTTTGCTGGTTTCGTGTTTTCTCAATTGAGCAGATCTCTTAAAAGTTTTTATGTGCCTGTGGCAATATTTATAACTGCAGCAGGTTATTTTGGAATGAGTACTATAGAAAGTTTTATTCCGCTACTTGGTGCTATTTTATTGGTTGGTTTTGGAACTGGATCTATAGTGTCCTTCATACTAAATATGACTGCACTTAAAACAAGTTTGGAGCAAAGAGATGCTTCTTATGGTATAGTAAACAGTTGTATGCATTTGGGGTTGTTGGTAATGCCTTTTATCCAACTAGCAGTGGGAATGGTTTTTAATAACAACTCATTAATCTTCTTATATCATGTTTCTTCAATCTTTTTGGTAATTGCCGGTGTAATATTTATAATAGCAAGAAAAAAAGTAAGTTCAGAATCTATTGAATTAGGTTTAGATAGTCAAGGGTAAAAAACTTAATATAATTATCTACTTGATATTTGTATTACATATTAATAATATGATGCTGTTCTAAAATAGAGATGAAAGTTCTGTTTTAGGACAGCATCTTATTTTACAAGATTTATAACAATAAATAGCTGTAATATGGATAAATATAAAAAAGGTAAATAGAATAATGAAATGAAAACAACAAAAAATTGCACTTAAATTTATGAAGATAAGGAGTGGATTGCAATGAAAAATAACCTTGGGGATGAAGAAAAGTTATTAATAAGTGATGAAGTGAAAGAAGCAGAAATGATGTTATATGGGTTAGATGATACATTACCAATACAAAAAAATATAGTATATGGATTTCAGCACGTAATTTATTTTGTGGTATCTGCAGTAGTAATGCCAGTTGTAGTTGGTGCATTGCTTGGACTATCACATCATGAAATAGCAAGTATGCTGCAGAGGACCTTTGTTTTGTGTGGTATTATATCAATTCTGCAGGCAAAGTTTGGACATACATATCCCATTATTGACGGTCCAGCAGGCCTTTGGACGGGAGTTATTACACTAATGGCAGGGTTGACTCCAACTTTAGGAAAAGATTTGTCAGTTCTAATAACTGACCTAGAGAGCGGAATGATCATCGCGGGGGCCGTTGTTATGATTTTGATGATTTTGGGACTAATACCATATATTTCGAAATTATTTACCCCCGTTATTAATGGCGTACTGATTATATTAATGGTATTACAAATAAGTCCAAGCATTATAAAGGGGATGCTTGGAATCACCGAACAGAATAAGGTGATTGACATTAGGTGTACAGCAGTTTTTTTTGTCACAGTTATTCTTATTTTAGTAATTAGCCTATTTACAAAAGGATTTTTGCAAAGTATTTCAACCTTGGTGGGAGTCATCGTGGGATGGATTATGGCATTGCTGCTTGGCATCGCCAATCTCACTAGTTTGACAAGTGAAGGTTTTGTTTCTTTACCACAAGCATTTGCATGGGGAAAACCAACTTTTGATGTAGGTATTACCATTACATGCATAATAGCATCGCTGGTGATATTATCTATGACATTTACCAGTGTAAACAGTATGGCTGAAGTTCTGGGTGAAAGCGTATCAAATAAGCAGATGAGTCATGCGATTTTCATTCATGGTTTGTCGGCTTCTTTTGCTGGTGCGTTTCCTACAATAGCATTTATGCCATATCTATCATCCACTGGAATAACTGCGATGACGAGAGTTGCAGCCAGAAGGCCATTTGTTTTAAGTGGTGTTATGATGATTGCATTAGGAATTGTTACTCCAATCGGAATGCTGTTTGCTTCCATACCGTCACCAGTTGGCTGTGGTGCACTCATCATGGTTTTCGCATTAATCACAGGGCAAGGATTAAAAGAATTTCAAAAAATAAAAATCACAAATAGGGAAAGTTTTATTATTGGTATTTCTGTTCTTATTGGAATCGGAGCGATGTTTTTACCCAATACAGCATTTCAAGGTTTGCCAAGTGTCGCAAGGTCTATTCTGCCTAATGGGATGGTAGATGGAATTATTATTGCTTTTTTAATGGAAAATTTGTTATCAAAAAAGTTCTAGGAGAATTGAAGTTGTGAGATGGCAGGGGAGCTTGCTTAAAATATTAATCTATTAAGCATATCTTAAGTGTTAAATGATATTATGCAGTCTTGCAATGGAATTGTAAAGTTGCAACGCTGTATTTAGTTCTTGCAAAGAACTAAAATAAATGATTGATGCTTAATGCCTTTAAAATAAGGCAAACAGACAAATTGTAGTTCAAAAAAAGTGGTTTAATGTTTTTGGCATATAATTTGCTATGTTATATATTGTAATAAAAAATTTAAATAAAAAAGGAGAGATAACATTATGTCAGAAATCGCAGTTAGACACACACGGGAAGAGTGTTTTGAACACACAAATGATTGGAAAAAACCATACGATGGAAGCATCTTCGATATGTTCAAGGGAGGTTCTTTCGAATTAATCGATCTTTCAAATCCATTCGGAAGAGGAAATCCACTTTGGCCATCAAATGGGGATTTTCATATTGACAGAGTTCAGCATATGCCTATGCATTACAGACTTCTCCAGACATTTAATTCATTCCATATGCACAATTCTACACATGCAGATTCACCATCTCATGTTATCCCAGAAAGTCCATTTACACATGAGCTTCCAATCGAAAACTACTTTGGAGAGGCTGTATGTCTTGATATTCCAAAGGGAAAATGGGAGTTAATTACAGTAGAAGAGATTGAAGAAGCAGCTAAAAAGGTTCCAGGCGGAATCAAAGAAGGAGACTGGGTACTTCTTAACACAGGTACACACAGACGTTGGGGCGAGAATGATGATTATTTCGCATACAGCCCAGGACTTTCTATCGAAGGTGCAAAATGGTTCGTTGAACATCATGTAAGAGGTGTTGGTTTCGATATGCAGGCAATCGATCACATTCTTTACACATATGCTGCAAATCACGGCCCTGGCCCATATGTTCCAAGAATTTGTGAAGAGTACGAAGAGATGCACGGACATCCAGCACTTGACGATTTCCCAGAATGGGAGCCATGTCATGATATTCTTATGGCTAACAACGTAATGGGTATTGAAAATCTTGGTGGAGACCTTGATAAAGTTAAGAATCAGAGATTCTTATTCGGTGCTTTCCCTCTTCGCTGGTACATGGGAGATGGTACTATCGTTCGTGCGGTTGCTTTTGTTCCTTCAGACAGAATTGACAGAAGTGTTCCAGATAAACAGTATCCATACGGTGTATACTAAGAGTTGAAGCAAAAAAGAAATGTGCGTAAGAGAAGCTATTCATAATCGTGGGGAAATGATTATAGTTAAGGGGAAAAATATTAATAAAGTATGAAATTACATATTAATAGAGTGACTATGAAAATGGTACAGAGGTGACGGATCAATTGTAAGAATGGTTGCATTTATTGATGAAGACGAAATCAATAAAGATGTTGAGCCTAGAGAATATAAGTGGGGCGTATATTAATAGTTGAAATCATAAGGGCTGTAGCACAATAGAGAAGCACGACCGACACTTAACTTATGCGACCGGATATATTTACATTCTTCCAGCACGATAAATACTTTTGACAAGTCTCAAGCCCATATTTTTAAAAAAGCTAAGAATCTAAGCTTTTTCCAAAATATGAGCTAAGACTTGTAGCAAAAGT
>NZ_JAEEGC010000132.1 GCF_019207025.1 Clostridium thailandense
AAGACCAGAAAATTAACTTATACGCAGGGATATGTTTCCAAAGCTGAAAGCACATATAAAAACTTTTTAGTCAACCTTAGCTCAGTATTTTAGAAAATCTTAGAGTCTTTGATATGTTTGAGGTACGAGTTTATCAAAGATTCTTAGATTTTCAAAATACTGAGCTTTAGATTGACAAAAAGTTTTTATCGTGCTGAAGCTTGGAAACATATGACGGAATGTAAGTTAATTTTCGGCCGTGCAACCCTATATTACATATATTATACATTGGTCAAAGTATAATATATGTAATATAGGGTTGCAATCTGAAATAAGAAGTAATTATTCATCAATAATAACTTTGTTAATGGAATTCTAAATTAAAATAGTGTATTATTTTAAATAGAAATTATGTATGGTATAATTTAACTTAATTACTATATATCGATAGGCCTTAAAGGGGGATTAAAGGTGGATGTTTAAGTTACTTATTGCAGATGATGAGGCAAGGATTAGAAAAGGTTTGAAAAATTCACTTAATTGGAGTGATATGAATATAGAAATTGTAGGAGAGGCAGAAGATGGAGAAATAGCGCTTAAAATTATAGAGGATAAAAAGCCAGATATAATTTTAATCGATATTTGTATGCCTTTTTTAAATGGGCTAGATCTTATAGAAAAGATAAAATCCAGTGTAAGTAACTCAATTATCATAATAATCAGTGGTTATGATGAGTTTAGTTATGCACAAAGAGCACTAAAGCTTAGAGTTTTTGATTATATTTTGAAACCTGTAGATAGCAAAATGCTAGAGGGAGTAATTTTGAGAGCCACAAAAGAATTAAATAAATTTCAAGAAAAGAGAAATTATTTAGAGTGGACAAATAAGCATTTGGAGGAAAATTCTAGTGCACTTAAACAATCATTCTTAAACAATTGGTTAAGCGGCAAATTGACACATGAACAATTAATTGATGAATTAGATTTTTTTAACATTAATATTGGAAAAGATGTTGGATTAATAGTAATTAAGGTAGTTGAGCGGTTAGCACTAGGTGTAGCTATTAAGAGTTGGGACAAAAAAATGCTTAATTTTGCTATTATAAATATAGCTTGCGAAGTATTAAATAAACCAGAGCCTATACTTACTTTTACTGATGATGATGGGAATATTGTAGTTATTATGAACATAGATCAAAATAAAAGCTGGCACAATGTAGGAGCTTTAATAGAAGAAAAGATATATGATTACTTACATTATACTGCAATAGTGGATCAAAAAAAAGTATCTAATATCTTAACTGTAAGAGATTGTTATATATCATTAATTAATGATATAAATAAGAAAACACAATATAAACCAGTAGTTCTTTTAGTGATGAAATATATATGTAAAAATTACTGTGTAAACGATTTGAATTTGGAAAAAGTGTCCAAAGAATTTAATGTAAGTTCGTCTTATCTGAGCAAGCTTCTCAAGCAACAAATAGGAATGTCATTTATTGATTATGTTACTAGTGTAAGAATTAATAAAGCAATGTGTATTATGGAAGATCCTACAGTAAAAATTTATGAGGTAGCAGAATTAGTTGGATATAGTAATCAACATTATTTTTGTAAAGCTTTTAAAAAAATAATGGGTTTTCCTCCAACGGAATTTAGAGGAGGTATATCTAATTGATTATAAACATTAAACAAAAGAAAATTATTTTTGCAACACTATTCATCATTTTAATATTAACTATTGTCATTATAAAATTTAATGCAAAAAATAAGTCAGAAGAAGTTCAATATGTCATTGGGATGTCTCAGGCAAATTTAACAGAACCCTGGAGAATTTCTATGAATGAAGAGATTATAAAGGAAGCACAAAAATACAAAAATGTAAAAATAGTTTACAGAGATGCTGGTGGAGATACTGAAAAACAAAAGAGAGATATTGATGAATTGGTACAAAGTGGTGTAGACTTATTAATTGTATCTATGAATGATTCTAAAGAACTAACACCAGTGGTAAGTAAGGCGTATAAATCAATACCTGTAATTGTACTTGATAGAGCAGTAGAAGGGTATGACTATACTTTATATATTGGTCCAGACAATGAATCAATAGGTAGACAAGCGGGAAATCTAGTAATAGATTTTGCTAAAAACAATAATGTTAAAGTTATAGAAATTCAAGGACTCCTGGATTCGAATCCGGTTGTAGAAAGAAGTAAAGGGTTTAGAGCAGCTATCAAGAACTACAACAATATTGAAGTATCCAGAACAATTATAGGTGAATGGCAAAGGGATGAATCGGAGGACAAGGTTAAAGAAATTCTCAAAGAAGATAATAATATAGATATTATTTTTGCTCATAATGATTATATGGCTTTTGGAGCATATAAAGCTGTACATGAATTAGGAATAAAAAATATAAAAATAATTGGAGTGGATGGACTTGAAGGAGAAAACGGTGGTTTAAGTTTGGTTTCACAAGGAGTTCTCGAAGGTACATTCACTTGCCCAACAGGAGGAAAAGAAGCGGTTGATTATGCTTTAGATATTTTAAATAAAAAAGAAGATATACCAAAAAAAATAATTCTTAGAAGTGATAAAATTACTAAGTCAAATGTAGATACATATTTACAAAATAAACAGACCAAACCAGCAAGTCATAAAAAGATTATGTTAGGATATGCTCAACTAAAATCCGAAAGTAAGTGGAGAGATGCAAGTGCAAAGTCTATTAAAACAGCAGCAAAAAAGGCTGGAATGGATTTAGTATTTTTGGAATCTGGCACCACACAGGAAGATCAAAAAAATTTAATAAGAGAGTTAATAAAAAAAAGAGTGGATATTATATCTTTTTCTCCTCAGGTTGAATCTGGGTGGGATGATGTTTTAAAAGAAGCTAAGAATGCAGGGATACCTGTAATTATAAATGATAGAACAGTAGATTCAGATGATTCTCTATGGGTGTGTAGTATTGGCTCTGATTTCTATGAGGAAGGAAGGAGAGCAGGTAGATTGCTGGCGGATTGTTTTAAAGATAATAAACAGGCCAATATATTAGAAATCAAAGGAACTACAGGAGCAACTCCGACTATTGATAGAGAAGAAGGATTTAAAGAGATAATCAAAAATTATAAAAATTATAAAATAGTACAATCTTGTACAGCGGATTTTGATTATAAAGCTGGAAAAGAGGCAATGAAAAAAGTTTTAGATGATAATAAGAATAAAATAAATGTAGTGTTTGCACAAAATGATGACATGGCTATCGGTGCAGT
Organism: Clostridium thailandense; assembly: GCF_019207025.1. Classification (GTDB taxonomy): domain Bacteria; phylum Bacillota; class Clostridia; order Clostridiales; family Clostridiaceae; genus Clostridium_AM; species Clostridium_AM thailandense. The sequence goes on from NZ_JAEEGC010000132.1 coordinate 3,255, forward strand.
AGATGCTATAAAGGAGAAAGGATTAGTTCCAGGAAAAGACATAGTAGTTTTAGGGATAGATGCTACTAAAGAAGCATTGTTTTCTGTTAAAAGAGGAGATATCTATGGGACGGTTGAATGTAATCCGCTTATTGGACCGCAATTAGTCAAAACGGCGGAACAGGTAATTAATGGCTTTGAGGTACCGCTAAGAATTATAAATTCAGAAAATATATTTACTGAAGAATTTCCATATAAAGAGATTATCGGTAGAAAATATTAATATTAAGGAGGTCGTCGCACTTAAGTGCAACAGCCTCTTTAATTTTTTAATCGAAAAGTATACAAAAGTACTGATTAATGCAAATACAGTTTTAAAAAGTCAATGTATAATTATAATTGTAAACGTTACAAGATGTTATTAAGGGGGAATTAAAAAATGAAACTTAAAAAATTAGCGGCTTTAGCAGCTGCAGCGGTTTTATCCGTTAGTATGTTTGCTGGATGTGGTGGAGGTCAAAGTACTTCTACATCAGGTTCACAATCTTCAAGTACATCAGGAAAGAAAAAAGTAATAGGTTTTGCTCAGGTTGGAGCTGAAAGTGGTTGGAGAACTGCAGAAACTGCTTCAATAAAAGAAATTCCTAAATTAGATCCAAATTTTGAATTGAAATTTTCTGATGGTCAACAAAAGCAAGAAAATCAGATAAAGGCTATAAGATCCTTTATAGCACAAAAAGTGGATATTATCGCATTAGACCCAGTTGTAGAAAATGGTTGGGATACAGTATTAAAAGAAGCTAAAGACAATAAAATACCAGTTATTATAGTAGATAGAAACGTAAAAGTAGCAGATGAGTCTCTTATTACAGCATTCTTAGGCTCGGATATGGAAGAAGAAGGAAAAAGAGCTGCTAAAATTATAATAGATAAATTTGGCAAGGATGCAAAACTTAACATAGCAGAACTTCAAGGTACTGTTGGATCAACAGCAATGGTAGGACGTAAAAAAGGATTTGATGAAACTATAAAAGATTGTCCAAACTATAAAATTATAAAATCACAAACTGGTGACTTTACACGTGCAAAAGGTAAAGAGGTTATGGAAGCCTTCTTGAAATCAGATGGAGACAAAATAAATGTTTTATGGTCACATAACGATGACATGGCTGTTGGTGCTATACAGGCTATAGAGGAATATGGTAAAAAACCAGGAAAAGATATATTCATAGTTTCAGTTGATGGTATCAAAGATATGTTCCAATTAATGGCTGATGGAAAATCTAATGGTATAGTTGAATGTAACCCACTTTTAGGACCACAATTACTAGACATTTCAAAACAAGTGTTATCAGGAAATCTTAAAGACAAAAACGTAAAATCTAAAGAAGGCGTATTCACTCAAGATCAAGCTAAAGCAGAATTACCAAATAGAAAATACTAAAATTGCAGGTTTATAGTATAAGAGCGGGATTGTTTCCAGCTCTTATACTATAAATATTTATATTTGATTTGATGAATAGTTACTTAGTACTGTCATTTTATGTGACAAGGAGGGAAAATTAATGTCTGATAGTAATGTAGTTTTAAAGATGCAAGGCATTTGTAAGTCGTTCCCTGGAGTTAAAGCCCTTTCAAATGTTGATTTTGAACTTAGGAAAGGTGAAATACACACTCTTATGGGACAAAATGGAGCAGGAAAATCAACTCTAATAAAAGTTCTTACAGGAGTATATGAAATAGATGAAGGTACTATAGTTTTAAATGAAAGAGAAGTTAGAATTACTTCTACTCGTGACGCTCAAGAGAATGGAATAAGTACTGTTTATCAAGAAGTAAATTTGTGTCCCAATCTAACTGTAGCCGAAAATATTTATATAGGTCGTGAACCAATGAAAAATGGAGGCATTGATTGGAACACAATGAACAAAAATGCTGAAAGGCTTTTGGAAGAAAGACTTAATCTAAAAATAGATGTTAAAAGGGTATTATCTGGTTACTCTGTTGCTATACAACAGATGGTTGCAATAGCAAGAGCTGTTGATATATCAAAGGGAATATTAATACTTGATGAACCTACATCTAGTTTAGATAATAATGAAGTCAAACAATTGTTTAAGGTTATGAGAAAATTAAAATCAGAAGGAATGTCAATGGTATTTGTAACCCATTTTATGGATCAAGTATATGAAATATCTGATAGAATAACTGTACTTAGAAATGGAGGTTATATCGGAACCTATGATGCAGATAAGTTGCCGGAGATGGAACTTATTTCTAAAATGATAGGAAAAAATTATGAAGAGCTGAAAAAATCTAGTGATGTAGCTCGTGAATACAATATAAAAGATAAGAGTGAAGTTTTATTAGAAGCTAAAAAGTTTGGAAGAAAAGGTACTATAGAATCCATTGATATGGATATTCGAAAAGGAGAAGTTCTAGGACTAGCAGGATTACTCGGATCAGGTAGAAGCGAATCCGCAAGATTACTATTCGGTATAGATAAGTCGGATCATGGAATGCTCAATATTAACGGAAAAGAATATTCGTATATTTATCCTCAAAAAGCTATACAAGAAGGCTTAGCTTTTTGTCCAGAAGATAGAAAAATTGAAGGTATAGTTGGACAATTAACAATAAGAGAGAATATAGTGTTATCTCTTCAATCAAATAAGGGTATATTCAAGTATATCCCAATGAAGAAACAGCAGGAGATAGCAAATAAATATATAGAATTATTAAATATTAAAACCCCTGGTACAGAACAGAGAATTGATAATTTAAGTGGTGGAAATCAACAAAAAGCTATACTTGCAAGATGGTTAGCGACAGATCCACAGTTATTAATTCTTGATGAACCTACAAGAGGTATTGACGTAGGAGCCAAGGATGAAATAAAGAAATTAATTATAAAATTGGCTAAGGAAGGTATGACAATTATATTTATATCTTCTGAACTTCAGGAGATGGTTAGTTGTTGTGACAGAGTACTTGTGCTCCGGGATAGAAAGATTATAGGAGAATTAGTAGGAGAAGATATACAGGAAGCTAGTATATTACAGATAATTGCGGAAGGAGGAGCAGTCAATGAGTAATATCAAATCAGATAGCATTTTTCAAAAGTTTTATAGAATGCAGATATTTTGGCCTTTGATATCTTTAATTGTGTTACTTTTGGTAAATTTCTTTGTAAGGCCAGGATTTATGAGCATAACTATTAAAGATGGACATTTATTTGGAAATTTAATAGATATACTTAATCGTGCAGCTCCACTTATATTAATTTCCTTAGGTATGACGATAGTAATTGCTACTCAAGGTATTGATATTTCAGTTGGTTCCATAATTGCTATAAGTGCAGCTGTTTCAGCAACAGTTATAGTAGATGGAGGTTCAGTTCCGGTAGCTGTTTTAGCAGGAGTAGTAGTAGGAGCTGTTTGTGGTATATGGAATGGCTTCCTAGTTTCATACATTGGAGTACAACCTATGGTTGGTACCTTGATACTATATATTGTAGGGAGAGGTATTGCGCAGCTAATTACAGGAGGCCAAATACTAACTTTTACAAATGAAAACTTTATTTTTATAGGTACAGGATACTGGTTTTTGCCGGTTGCTATATATATAGCTGCTATAATTACTTTTGCTATATACTGGTTGATTAGAAAGACAGCTTTGGGTTTGTTTGTTGAATCTATAGGAGTTAACAGCACTTCAAGTAGGTATTCAGGTATAAATGCTAAGAAAGTCATTTTTTCACTTTATGTTATTTGTGGTATTCTTGCAGGTATTGCAGGTATAATAATATGTTCTAACATAAAAAGTGCAGATGCTAATAATGCTGGCTTATGGCTGGAACTAGATGCAATTTTAGCTACAGTTATTGGTGGAACTTCTATGGCAGGTGGTAGATTTTACTTAGGTGGAACTGTAGTAGGAGCATTATTTATACAAACTTTAACTACAACTATATATAGTATGGGAGTGCCTCCAGAAATTACTCTTGTTGTTAAAGCTATAGTAGTTATTGTTGTATGTATTATACAATCTGATGAATTTAGAAAAATGTTAAAAGGGAAAAAATCTGTTAGCACTAAAAAATATAAGGAAAAAGAGGTGGCTGGAGTATGAGTGAAGCAGCAATCCATAAGAAGAAAGGATTTAAATTGAACTCAGCTTATATTTCAATTTATGCTACAATTGCATTATTTGTATTATTATTCTTAATTGGGTCCATCATGTATAATGGTTTCTTCTCGGGACAAGTTTTATCCAATCTCTTTATTGATAATGCATATTTGATTGTTATAGCTATTGGTGAAACACTCACTATACTTACAGGTGGTATAGATCTTTCAGTAGGGGCTATGGTAGCCTTTATAAGTATGATAACTGCAAGTTTATTGAAAAATGGATTAAATCCTTTTGTCGTTATAGCTTTTGCACTAGTTGTTGGAGTTATTTTTGGAGCAGTTCAAGGTGTACTAATACAAAAATTTAAACTTCATCCATGGATTGTAACCTTGGCAGGTATGTTCTTTGCAAGAGGTGCAAGCTATATTATTAGTATAGATACTATTACTATTGATAATCCGGTATTTACGAAGATATCTTCCTTTAGAATACCAGTTGCACCAAGTACATTCGTATCAATTAATGTAGTTGTGAGCCTAATAGTAGTAGCTGCTGCGGTATATGTATTAAAGTATACTAAATTTGGAAGGGCTGTATATGCAATCGGTGGTAATGAAAATTCAGCAATGCTTATGGGACTTAATGTAGGAAAGACAAAGATACTTGTTTATACTTTATCAGGCTTTTGCTCAGCTTTAGGAGGATTATTATTTACAATATATACTCTTTCGGGCTATGGTTTACATTGCAATGGTATGGAAATGGATGCTATTGCAGCCTGCGTTATTGGAGGTATACTCTTAACAGGTGGTTCAGGTTATCCTATAGGGCCAATGTTTGGCGTTTTAACTACAGGTATAATCCAAAGTATTATAATGTTTGATGGAACACTTAATTCATGGTGGACCAAAATTGCTGTAGGTATGTTGTTATTCTTGTTTATAGTATTACAAAGAATTATTGTTATTAGAGATGAAAAGAAAAAAGTTGTTATAAGTTAGATAATGATATATATAATTTTCCCTGATAATATATATAAAAGGTGATTAGGCTTAGTACTGATCACCTTTTTAATTAGAGGACAGAGGACAATTGTCCTCTGACATAATGTTGTTGGTGTAAAAGCTTGAAAAATGTGAATAGACAATCTAAAATTATAGTAGATGAATTTAAAATTTATAGCATAATGTATAAAGTTGGAGGGAATAAAATTGAAAGACATTATAAATTCTTTTTTAAACAAAAGTATGAGAGTTAAGTTAGTTTTCTATTTTTTATTGGTAATTTTATTTCCTACCATAACAATAACCCTTTTAGGTAATTTAATGTACAGAAATTCCATGGGTGATGAGCAAAATATAAACACTCAGCAAATGATAAAACAGATAAGTGGTAATATTGATTTTTACATTAGAGATACAGAGAATATAATAAATTACTTATCTAATGATCCTAAAGTATTAAGATTTTTAAATAGTGACGAGGTAAATAATAATTCTAACGATAGCACCATAAATAATGACGCTTATAGTAGCATAAATAGTTTTGTGAAGCTGCATCCAGAAATGGCAGGTATAATGATAGTAAATGAGAATGATGTTTATGTCAGCGACATCATGTATAGGATATCAAGGGATCCTCTTACAAATGAAAGATGGTATTTAAAAGCTATTCAAAATCCTAAGAGTATAAACCTTTTCAGTAAACCTGTAGGAAGAAATATCAATAATGTTTTTAATTATTGTGCCGATGAAGTAGTATCTATGTCGAAAGCAGTTATAGACAATAGAACGGGAAAATGTGTTGGAGTAATACTTATAGATATGAAACTGGATGTTATTAAACAGGTCATTGAAAATGTTAAGCCTGGCAAAACAGGCTTTGTTTATATTACAGATTCGGAAGGAGAAATAGTATATTCGCCTGTTAATTCTATAGTATATAGGATAGATAAGCAATGGTTTAGTGATAAAAATAGTGAAATTGCAATTAAAAAAATAAAAGGTAAAGACTATGAAATTATGAATACAGCCTCAGAATATACTAAGTGGAAAACCATAGGAGTATTTCCCCTTGATGAAATTCAAAAGGTTATAACTTATGTAAAATATTATTCGCTAATTATTGCTGTGATAACTTTAATACTGGCAGGAATACTGGCTATATTTTTCACTCGGTCAATTATTAGGCCGATTACAAAGTTGAGAATGCTTATGAAAATGGCAGAGGAAGGAAACTTAAATGTTCATTTTAATAATAAGTACAATGATGAAATTGGAGAACTTGGTAATTCTTTCAATACTATGATTAAAGAGATTAAAACTTTAATAAATTTAGTACAAGTTGAAGAAAAAAAGAAAAGGAAGGCAGAAATAAGCACTTTGCAGGCTCAAATAAAGCCGCATTTTCTTTACAACACTCTTGATACAATTCAATGGATGGCAAAAGAAAAAGAGGCTGAAGAGATTGCTCAAATGGTTAGTAATTTAAGCAGTCTCCTGAGAACTGGATTAAATAATGGAGATGAGATCATAAGATTAAGAGGGGAAATTAAACATGTAGAAAGCTATTTGATGATACAAAAAGTTAGATATGAAAATAAGCTTAATTATGAAATTAGTATAGATAGAAACATTCTTGACTATAATGTTATTAAATTAATGTTGCAGCCATTAGTTGAAAATGCAATTTATCATGGAATAAAGGAGAAAAGAGGACAAGGCAAAATTGTAATTCTAGGAAATTTAGAAAATAATAAAATACATATCAAGGTTATAGATAATGGCATAGGAATAAGTGAAAGTAAACTCGAGATGATTAATTTATTGCTAAAAGGAAACGGGTCTGCTACAAATAAACTTGGATATGGAATTTTTAATGTAAATGAGAGAATAAGATTAAATTATGGAAACGAATATGGACTTACTTATAGCAGTGTGTATGGACAAGGTACTACCGTAGATCTGTGGCATCCGGTAGTATAAGGAAACACGGCCGACACTTAACTTATACTCCGGGAGATGTTACCAGGCTTCAGCACTATAAAAACTTTTTATATGTGCTTTCAGCTTTGGTAACATCTCCCTGCGTATAAGTTAAGTGTCTGTTTTGTTTTTTTACACATAGATTGTTAACTTTAAACGTTAATTTATAATTCTACAGAATTGCTAGTTGTAAATTCATATTATACTTACAGTAGTAAATTTCAAATAGAAATAGTAATTTAGATAAGTTAAGTTATAGAGTTGTTTGTGTATAAATTAATCTGTATGTTAATAAATTAATAGTATATCGTAATATATTAACAGTATAATAGTTTAATAAAAAGGCATAAACTTTGTAAGTTATTAATATTATAAGAAAATATAATTAAGACATGAGGTATTTATCATAAATAAACTATTAGGGGGAGACAAGCATGAGAAGTGACGTAGTTAAAGGAGGAGCAAAAGGAGCTCCAGCGAGATCATTAATGTACGGTATGGGGTACACAAAAGAAGAGATAGAAAGACCTCTAATAGGTATTGTTAATGCTCAAAATGAAATAATAGCGGGGCATATTCATTTAGACGAGATTGCTGAAGCAGCAAAAGTAGGGGTAACTATGGCAGGGGGCACGCCAATAGAGTTTCCTTCAATAGGAGTATGTGATGGTATAGCTATGGGGCATATAGGAATGAAATATTCCTTAGCAAGTAGAGAGCTTATAGCAGACTCTATAGAAGCTATGGCTATAGCGCATGGATTTGATGGTTTAGTTTTAATTCCTAATTGTGATAAAATTGTACCAGGAATGATTATGGCAGCGGCTAGATTAAACATACCTGCTGTAGTTGTAAGTGGTGGACCAATGAGAGCAGGAAAACATGAAGGAAATGATGTTGATTTTAGTACTATCATAGAAAAAGTTGGATCTTACAATGATGGTAAAATTACAGAAGCTGAGCTTGAAGATGTAGCTCAAAAAGCTTGTCCAGGATGTGGTTCTTGTTCAGGATTATTTACTGCAAATAGTATGAATTGTTTAACAGAAGTCTTAGGAATGGGGCTTCCATACAATGGAACTTCAGCAGCTCATTCAGGTGAAAGAAAGCAATTAGGTAAGTATGCTGGAATGAGAGTTATGGAACTTCTAAGGAATAATATAAAACCATTAGATATATTGACTTTAGATGCATTTAAGAACGCGATAACAGTAGATATGGCGATGGCAGGATCAACTAATACAGTATTGCACTTACCTGCTATAGCTCATGAAGCTGGTATAGAGCTTAATTTAGATTTATTTGATGAGATAAGTGGTAAGACTCCTTGTCTTACTAAACTAAGTCCTAGTGGAAAGCATCATATAGAAGATTTACATCTTGCTGGTGGAATTCCAGCTATGATGAATGAGTTATCTAAAAAAGGACTTATATGTGAAAGTTCATTAACTGTTACAGGAAAAACTGTAGGAGAGAATATAAAAGATAAAGTTATAAAAGATAACAAGGTAATTCACTCAATAGAGGAACCTTATAGTAATAAAGGCGGACTTGCTATATTAAGAGGAAATTTAGCAATAGATGGTGCAGTAGTAAAGGAATCAGCAGTAGCATCAGAAATGCTAAAGCATAGAGGTCCAGCAAGAGTTTTTAATTCAGAAGAAGAAGCTGTTCAGGCAATCTTCGGAGGAAAGATAAGCAAAGGTGACGTAATAGTTATAAGGTATGAAGGACCAAAAGGTGGTCCAGGTATGAGAGAAATGTTGTCACCAACTGCTGCTATAGCAGGTATGGGATTAGATAAAGAGGTAGCTCTTCTAACTGATGGAAGATTTTCTGGAGCAACAAGAGGAGCAGCTATAGGTCATATATCGCCAGAAGCTATGGATGGTGGAATTATAGGGTTAGTAGAAGAAGGAGATATTATATCTATAGACATACCAAACAAAAGTTTAAATGTAGAAATTAGCAGAGAAGAAATAGAAAAGCGTAAAGAAAAATTTGTTAAGTTAGAGCCGAAAATTACAAAAGGATATTTAGGTAGATATGCTAGATTAGTTACTTCGGCTAATACAGGTGCAGTATTAAAATAGCTCTTCCATAAAATTATATATATTAAAACCCTCACTTATATTAGCCTGCAACTAATATAAGTGAGGGTTTTTTGGTTGGACAATTAGATTTATTATTTGTATAATATAGTTGAAATTGTTGTGTTAATTCATAGGATTGGTGATAATATGATAAATGAACTATATTGCAGTAATAAACATGATATTCAAAAATTTGATTGGGGTGAAGTAATCTGGCTTCATGAACCTTCTAACCTAGTAACTCAAAGATTAAGTGCTTCTTTAGTTAAATTTTTTCCCGGGAAAAAGCAACTTAGACATGTTCACTTTGGAGAAGAGCAAATATTATATGTACTTCAAGGAACTGGTTTAAACGTAGTGAATGGAAAAGAGGAAAAAGTAAGTAAAGGAATGCTTATACATTGTCCACCTTATTCTGAACATGAAGTGGAAAATACCGGAAATGAAGATTTGGTTTTTTTGATAACGTATGCTCCATCTAAGCTAGTAGAAGTTCATCAAAGCTTGGCAGTATCAAATAATAAACATATATTGGATATTGTAGATAGGGAAGTGTTGGAAAATATTCAAAAAGAAATATCTGAACTTTTAAAGCTTTCAGTGGGCATAACTGACAGTAACAATAATTATGTTACAGAACCTATAAATTTACATAGATTCTGTGATTTGTGTAAAAAAATGAATGTTTGCAAGGAAAGACAGAATAAATATGAAAGTGCGCTTAAAGGTTTAGATAAAGTATTTATATGTTGCAATAATATAATAATTATAATAATTCCTATATTAGTAGGAGAAGAGATTATAGGTTATGTAAAGTGTGGGCATTTTCTTTTAAATAAATCAGTAGATATTAAAAGGAATATTGAAAATAATTATAAGCGTAAAATTAAAAATATTGATCCATTGCTAGCTGCTTATAATGAAATACCTATTATAATGAAAAGTAGATTTTATGCCCTTGAGGAATCTCTAAGTATAGTATCTAGGATTATTTCTAACATTATAGAAAATAATTTAGTAGATAGACAATTGAAAGAGAAAAATAATGAAATACTTAAAAATGCCAAAGAGAAGCTGTATTTAGAAGATGCACTAAAACAGGCCAACATCAAACTTCTTAGGTCACAAGTTTCTTCAGGATTTGATAATCATAAATTTAAGCCTAGAAATTTTTACAGCAGGCAGAATATTGAATATCCTCTTGAAATGGAGAACAAACTAAGAGACACAATTAAAAAACTTGATGAAACCTTATGCGAGAAAATCATTTCTGAGAAAATTAATATTTACAGAGAAAAAGAATTTTCTATTGAAGATGTAAAAGAAACTTTTGAAGAACTTGCAGTAACCTTAGCTAGAATTATTTATGAAGAAACTAATGATGATAAATTGTTTCTAAATATAAGAAATAAATATAAAGAAGAAATAAAAGGCTGTAATAATTACAGCACATTACAAGAAGTCTTTATAGAGTTTTCAAAAGAAAATATTAAGATATTAAAAAGCATATTGCTAAATGGTAAATATGATATTATACAGAAAGTTAACTTATATATAGAGAACAATTTTAATCAAGACATAAATTTAAGTTTTCTTGCTGATATGTTTTTTATAACACCAAATTATTTAAGTACAATTTTTAATGATAAGAATGGTATGTCCTTAAAAGACTATATAAATAAACTTAGAATAGATAATGCCAAAAAGTATTTGATTGAAACTAACATGAAAATATCAGATATAAGTAAAATGGTGGGATATAATCAATTAAGTTATTTTGGAAGCATATTTAAGAAGCTTGAAGGATGTACACCTAACGAATATAGATCAAAATCAGGAAATAAATAAACAGACTTGTTGCACTATATAGACAATCACGGCCGAAAGTCAACTTTCAGCCGTGAGCACCTATAAGTGCAGCAATCCTGTTGAGTTTTGGATTTATCTATATCAAAATTTATAAAAAATTTTTCCACTTTTTGTATTGATCTGCATATTTATATTGTATTATATTGAAAAATTTATTTAAAACACCGTGTCTTTTCAATCCTTTGAGCATTGAAATTGGATACTTTTGAACTATTTCAAAGTTTTTTCTGGGATCTATTATTTTTACAGACTCATTAGCTTGTACAAATATATGCCCCAAACGTATATCTATTCTTGTAAATCCTAAAGACTCAAAATCATTAAAGATTTCTACTAGCTGGAAGGATAAATTTTTGTTTATATCATGATCTTTTAAATATTCACTTAGAGTAACTCCATTTATGAAAGACATAATAATAGAGAAATCATCATATCTATATACCTTAGGAAAAAACTTGCTTTTTCTTCCACACTGTAAAATATGGAGTTGACTTTTACAGGAATGACTGCTGTTAAAAACTTTAATTACTTTATTTGGTGGCAATAAATAAACCTTCCCTTGATGACCTTGTCCAATAAATCTCAAGTTGCGTATATCTATACCGCAATAATAATTACGATCGGTATAGTTATATAGGTTTGTCATAATTATTCCTCCATTTTGTAATCTACGATTTTATCCTTTGAGTTTCATTGTAGTACTATATAATATTAAGAAAACTATTAGGAGGTTACAAATAGCTTATATAATTATAAAATTTCTATGAGTATATATCAGAAAATTCAATGCTAATTTTGTGTACTTTTCTGTTAAAATTTTCTTCGGTTGCTGATGCATTTGAAGAAGTAGAAGGCATTTCTATGTTTTCTGATGTCTTGTTTGGAAGGGAGATTGTGAATGTACTTCCTACACCATAGGTGCTGCAAACTTTTATAATTCCGCCGTGAGCTTCCACTAAGGCTTTGACTAATGATAAACCTATTCCACTTCCCTCAGATTTACTTGTAAGTTCTTCATCTACCTGTCTAAAACGCTCAAATATTGATTCTAATTTATTGGAAGGAATTCCGCAGCCAGTATCACTGATAATTATTAGTACAGCATTTTCTTCATTTTTTACATCTACTTTTATAGTTCCATCAGATTTAGTATATTTTACAGCGTTAGATAAAAGGTTAAGAATAATTCTTTCAATTTTATCAGCATCACAAGCTATTATTTTTTCCTCTGTATCTGTATCAAATATTAAGTTAATACCATTATTTTCAATATAATCTGCAACAGAAAGAGTGATATTTTCAACTATTTCCACGATATTATGATTGGAAAAATTCATGTGAAGAAATCCGGAGTCTAGTTTTGAGATATCAATAATATTATTAATAAGTTTCAAAAGTCTATAAGAATTCTGCTTCATTATATTAATATATTTTTCAAAGGCAGTAGTAAAATCATTGTAGTTATTATCAGAATTGTTATAAATATAGTTTAACAACTGAATACTGCTTAAAATGATATTTAAGGGAGTTCTAAGATCGTGAGATATGTTACTAAAAAATTCAGTTTTAACTCTATCACATTCTATTGTATATTCTAAAAGTTTTTTGTTTTCTTCAGTCATTCTCTTTTGTTCTGTAATATCTTTAATGTAGCTTAAAATTTCAGTTTCATTTTCATGGGATACTGAAGTAGAATAAGCATCGCATATAATCTTATCGCCATTAAGTTTAAGCATATTTATTTCCTTGGAGTTAACTTTATAACCATTTTCTAAAAGTTTTATTCTTTTAGAAGACGTTTTTCTACAACATGGATCTACAAAGTCCAATATACATTTTCCTATTATATCGTCTTCGCATTTTGCTCCAAATAACTTTAAACCTGATTCATTCACATAAGTAATAACTCCTTTTTCATAGGCATACACACCAAGTGGGGATAACTCTATAATTTTTTTGTTTCTTTCTGTGGTTTCACTTAACTCTCTTTGGATTTTTACTTGCTCAGAGATGTCTATACTGTATCCTGCCATATAGATATTGTTACCATATTCATTTTTAAAAGCTTTTCCTGTACTTCTAATATATTTATATCCGGCATGTTTTGATTTAATACGATATGTGACAGCAAAATAATTGGTTTTATTCGAAACTATGTCGTTAAGAGCATTTAATAAAGCTTTAATGTCATCAGTATGAATGAGAGTGAGCCAAAAGTTAACGCCTTTTTCGACTTCATTTTTGTCATAACCTAAAAAATTAATCAAAGCTTCTGCTTTATCAAGTTCTTTTGTTAATAGGTCGTATTCCCAAATCCATTCAGACATACTAGCTACAATTAAACTATTTCTTATAGATTCATCTATTTTAAGCAAGATTAATACCCCCTTAAATAAAAAAATTACCATTGTAAATTATCTATATTGTATCATATTTTGTAGAATTTACACAAATATGCTGTGAAAATTGACAAAATAATTAGAACTTGAAGCGTGAAATTTTGAAATATTGCATAATAATTAAATTAATAATTAAACTCATAATTCTGTTTATTCTAAATAGAAAAGAAAGTTTGTATTTTAAAAATGTTGACCAGAAATTAAATTATAAATTTTTTATTAAATAAGGAAAAAACTTAATGAAATCTATACCTTTTTTTATGAAAATAGCTATAATAATCAGTGGGATGAAAATCATAAAAAATATGGTTGTTTTGCGATTACATACGCTAAAAATGAGTTTTATAAAGGAGAGTATTGAGTATGAGATGGGAAAAAATTGTAACTTTTATATTGTCGGGATTAATATTACTTCCAATTATAATTTGCCCTTTTGCAGTTTTGAAAAATCCTGATATTGAATTGGGGAGTAATTTGAAAACATTAAGAAATACAGTGGCTTATAACTATAAGGATGCAGATAGAGATTTAAATGATTTTAAGTCTATGGTTGAAAGCAGTAATGTGAAATCTGTAAATTATAATGAAACAGATTCTGTGCTTGAGGCTGAGGATAAAACAGGTAAGATATTTACTTTTCAGAATCCGAAAAATCCTCAATTTAGACAATATTTAATGGAACATAAAGTTACAATTAAAGAATCATCTAGTCTTTACTCTAAAATATTGAATACGATTCTATTTAGTATGCTAATATTTTTTGTAATTATGTTGATAGCTAGATATAGGAAAAGAGAAGCTTTGCCGGCTGGATTCAGAGGGGAAACTTCAGAAGATTTTAATGAGTCTAAGGATATTGATGTAAGATTTAGCGATGTAGCAGGAAATGCAGAAGCAAAAGATAATATGCAGGATATAATTGAATTTTTAAAGGATCCAGATAAATTTAAGAAATTTGGAGTGAAAATTCCTAAAGGAATAATATTATATGGCCCTCCAGGAACAGGAAAAACTCTTTTGGCAAAAGCTTTAGCAGGAGAGGCAGGAGCAGCGTTTATTGCAACTAGTGGATCTAATTTTGTTGAAAAGTATGTCGGAGTTGGAGCATCTAGAATAAGAAAGTTATTTGGAGAAGCTAGAAAAAAAGCACCAGCCATAATATTTATCGATGAAATAGATGCAGTTGGAGGAAAAAGAGGAGCAGAAGGTTCAGGAAATAGTGAAGATGCAAAGACACTAAATCAATTGCTAGTGGAGATGGACGGATTTAAAGATGATGAAAACATTATAGTAGTAGCTGCTACAAATAGACTTGATATGTTAGATGATGCACTAATTCGTGCAGGCAGATTTGACAGACATGTAATGGTTGGTCTCCCAGATTTAAATTCAAGATATGAAATATTGAAGGTTCATGCTAAAAACAAACCATTATCAGAAGAAGTTGATTTATTCCAAGTTGCTAAGCAAACAGTTTATATGAGTGGAGCAGATCTATCAGGGGTAATGAATGAAGCTGCCATATATGCTATTAAAGAGGATAACTTGAAAATAACCCTAAAACACATAGATAAGGCTATAAATAAAATTGTAGCTGGAGACGAAAAGAAAGATAGATCTAATATATCTGATTTAGAGAAAAAAATAACAGCTTATCATGAAGCCGGACACACTGTTATAGCGAAGTTATTAAATAAGGAAAGTGTGCCAAAGGTTTCTATAATTCCTACAACAAAAGGAGCTGCAGGATATACACTAATAAACCCAAATGAAAAAATGTTTCAGACTAAAACGGAAATTTTAAACAAAATTAGTGGTTTATTAGGTGGGAGAGCCGCAGAAGAAATTATATTTGGAAAGCAAAATATTACTGGAGGAGCATCAAATGATCTTCAAAGGGCAACTAAAATGGCTTTAACGCTTATAACAAAATATGGAATGAGTGAAAAACTTGGACTTGTAAGTTTTGATGACAGAGAAATTTCTCTCCAAAACGAATTGATTTTAAATGAGACTAAACAAATTTTAGATAAAATTTATAAAAAAACTTTAGATTATATATTGTTAAACAAAGACAAATTGGAGGCTGTTGCTCAAAGCTTGTTGAATAGTGAAATAATAAATGAAAATGAGCTTGATATACTTCTAGCAATTTAAAAACCGAAATATGTATAAAAGGTTGCTTATTGTGAAAAATAAGTGACCTTTTATGTTATTCTTTAACAAAGCTATTCTGAGTCCCAGCATCAGAAGTAGTAAATATTAAATTCTTATGCAAATCCAATAAATTCGTATGATTTATATCTTTTTAATAACTCCATGCAGTTCATTATATAGCGCTTTAATCTACGTAAATTTCATGCCTGGATAAAGATTATTGTTAAATATTATTTTTTTGTTGATAATGTATTGACAAATTGGAAAAAAAGGTTTATTCTTAAACTATACCAAGCAGGTATAGTTTAAGAATTATATTAAATAAGATTATTAAAATACCCTAATTTTAAATAAAAAAATTAAAATAAGTAATTATTAACGATTAATTTGTGAGCGGGAGCAAACAGGGTTAATTACCCGTGTTTCCGACTAAAAGGAGGAATTTATTGTGTCAATGTGTGGAAACTGTACAACTTGTCAATCAGCAGATAAGGTTTTGGAAGGATTTATAGACTCTATGGATATGGAAACTTCTCATCATAGAGTAGAAAGCCAAAAGGTAAAATGTGGATTTGGACAACAGGGTGTATGTTGTAGATTATGTGCAAATGGACCCTGTAGAATAACGCCAAAATCACCAAGAGGAATATGTGGAGCTAATGCAGACACAATAGTAGCTAGAAATTTCTTAAGAGCTGTAGCTTCAGGGTCAGCATGTTATTTGCACATAGTTGAAAATACAGCAAGAAATTTGAAAGCAATAGGAGAAACAAAAGGAACAATTAAAGGATTTAATGCTTTAAACAAAGTAGCTCAAATTTTCGGAATAGAAGAAGCAGATAATCATAAGAAAGCAATAATGATAGCAGACAAAGTACTTAGCGACTTATATAAGCCTAGATTTGAAAAAATGGAAATAGTAGAAAAACTTGCATATAAACCTAGAGTAGAAAACTGGAAGAAGCTTAATATAATGCCAGGAGGAGCTAAATCAGAGGTTTTTGATGCTATAGTCAAAACTTCAACAAATCTAAATAGTGATCCAGTAGATATGTTATTAAATTGCTTAAATCTTGGAATATCTACAGGACTTTACGGACTAACTCTTACAAATTTATTAAATGATATTATGCTTGGAGAACCTGCTATAAGAGCAGCAAAAGTAGGTTTTAAAGTTGTAGATACTGATTATATAAATATTATGATTACTGGACACCAACATTCAACAATATCACATCTTCAAGATATTTTAACAGATGAAAAAGTAGTAGAAAAAGCTAAAAAAGCTGGAGCTAAAGGCTTTAGACTTGTTGGATGTACTTGTGTAGGACAGGACTTACAATTAAGAGGAGAGCATTATCAAGAAGTATTCTCAGGACATGCAGGCAATAACTTTACAAGTGAGGCGTTAATAGCTACTGGTGGAGTAGATTTAATAGTTTCAGAATTTAATTGTACACTTCCAGGTATCGAACCTATCGCAGATGAATTTAAGGTTAAAATGATATGTTTAGATGATGTAGCTAAAAAAGCAAATGCTGAATATGTTGCATATTCTTTTGAAAAGAGAGAAGAAATAAGTAATTATGTAATAGATGAGGCTATTAAGAGTTATGGTGAAAGAAGAGGAAATGTAAAGATAAATGTGCCACAAGACCATGGATACAATGATGTAATAACTGGAGTAAGTGAAGAGTCACTTAAAGCTTTCCTAGGGGGAACATGGAAACCATTAGTAGACTTAATTGCAGCTGGAAAGATTAAAGGTGTAGCTGGAGTTGTAGGATGCTCTAATCTTACTGCTATGGGACATGATGTGTTCACAGTAGAGCTTACTAAAGAGCTTATAAAGAGAGATATAATTGTGCTTTCAGCTGGATGTTCAAGTGGCGGACTTGAAAATGTAGGGTTGATGTCACCAGCAGCAGCAGATCTTGCTGGAGAAAACTTAAAAGAAGTATGTAAGAGCTTAGGAATTCCTCCAGTATTGAATTTTGGACCATGTCTAGC
The DNA here is from genome assembly GCF_019207025.1 of Clostridium thailandense. Lineage (GTDB taxonomy): Bacteria > Bacillota > Clostridia > Clostridiales > Clostridiaceae > Clostridium_AM > Clostridium_AM thailandense. The sequence goes on from NZ_JAEEGC010000132.1 coordinate 20,880, forward strand.
TATAGGAAGATTAGAATTAGTTGCTACAGAACTCGCAGAATACTTAGGAATAGATATACCACAGCTTCCACTTGTACTTTCTGCACCACAATGGCTAGAAGAGCAAGCTTTAGCTGATGGAGCTTTTGGATTAGCATTAGGACTCCCACTTCATCTTGCAATACCTCCATTTGTGACAGGAAGCAAAGTAGTTACAAAGGTGTTAACTGAAGATCTTGAAACTTTAACTGGTGGAAAACTTGTTCTTGAAGATGATGTAGTAAAAGCAGCAGATAAGCTTGAAGAAATTGTACTTAATAAAAGACAAAAACTAGGCCTTAAATAATTTGATTGGTGGTGTGCTCCTATGAAAAGAATCATGATAAATAAAGATTTGTGCAGCGCATGTTTAAATTGTTATATAGCATGCATGGCAGAGCACAACGAAAGAGGAAAATCTATATATGATGTAGATCTTGAAGATATAGAAAATGAAGGAAGAAATTATATAACTTTAGATAAGGACGGAAAGCCAGTTCCAATATTCTGTCGTCACTGTGATGAGCCTGAATGTGTTAATACCTGTATGAGTGGTGCTATGACTAAAGATAAAGATACAGGAATAGTTTCTTATGATAAAGAAAAATGTGCTTCATGTTTTATGTGTGTAATGTCTTGCCCATATGGAGTTTTGAAACCAGATACAAAAACTAAAAAGGTTGTAATTAAATGCGATTTATGTAATGGAAGAGAAATTCCTAGATGCGTAGAAAATTGTCCAACTGGTGCAATATACCTTGAGGAGGTGGATTGCTAATGAGATATGTTATAATAGGGGCTAGTGCAGCAGGAATTAATGCCGCAAAAACCCTAAGAGAATTAGATGAAATGAGCGAAATTGTTATTATATCGAAAGATACTGATGTATATTCAAGATGTATGCTTCACCATGTCATTAGTGGAAATAGGAATTTAGAGACGATTGCTTTTGTTGATAAGGAATTTTTCTCTAAAAATAATATAAAATGGATAAAGGGTATTGAGGTTACGAATATAAATGCTAATGAGAAGCAAGTTATCTTGGAGGATAATAAAGTAGAAAAATATGATAAACTATTAATCGCAACTGGTGCCTCCTCATTTATTCCACCAGTTAAAAACTTAAGAGAAGCTAAAGGTGTATACTCCTTAAGAAATTATAATGATGTATTAAATATAGAAGAAGGAATAAAAAAATCAGAGAGAGCTGTGATATTAGGTGCAGGACTTGTAGGTATAGATGCAGCTGTAGCTCTTATGGAGAGAGGAATAAAAACTTCTATTGTAGAAATGGGAGATAGAATACTTCCGCTTCAGTTAGATAAAAATGCAGCAAGCAGGTATCAAAAACTTTTTAGAAATAAAAAAGTAGATATATTTACAAAATTAAAACTTGAGGAAGTAGTTCTAAAAGAAGACGGTTCTATAGATAATGTAAGATTAAGCGATGGAATCGTAATAAAATGTGATATGCTAATAGTTGCCGCAGGAGTTAGACCTAATGTAAGTTTTATAGAAAATGGAAGCATAAAAGTAGATAAAGGCATTGTAGTAGATAAATTCTGCAGAACCTCTGCAAAAGATATATATGCTGCTGGAGATGTTACCTTTACGGCTCCAATCTGGCCTATCGCTGTAAAACAGGGGATAGCAGCTGCATATAATATGATTGGAAAAGAAAAAGCTTTTGAAGATACCTTTGCACTAAGAAATTCAATGAATTTCTTAGGATTAGAAACTGTGTCTTTAGGTGTAGTTGAAGCTCCTGATAATAGCTATGAAGTAGATGTTATTGAAACAGAGGATATTTATAAGAAAATAATTCATAAGGACGGAATATTATATGGAGCAATCCTCGTAGGAGATATATCTTACTGTGGAGTACTACATCAACTTATAAAGAATAAAATAAATATATCTAATATAAACAAGAGTATATTTAAAATTGATTATTCAGATTTCTTCAGTATTAAGGAAGATGGACAATATAAATACGAAGTTGTGTAGCCTTTTTAGGCCACTTATGTAATTAGGACATAAGTGGCCTTTTTATGCAGAATTGTGAATCTATGAAAATAAAATTTTAAACTTTATTAATAATAGTTAATCGATATAAGTGGTATAATTTATTTATGGAGAACTATTTATATTGATTTAAGAGGAAGGCAGGTGAAAAATGTTACTGGTGTATAAGTTAAGCAGTAACATTACAGTCATATGAATATAGCATTTTTTTTAACACCAAAAAAGGATATAGTATTCGAGAATTTAAATTCAACTATGAGGCAAGCTCTCGAAAGAATGGAACATCACAGATATACAGCTATTCCTATTCTAGATGATAAAGGAAGGTACATAGGTACACTTACAGAAGGTGACTTATTATGGAAGCTTAAAAACACATCTGGACTGGATTTGAAAAGTGCAAGCAAAATAAAATTAGATGAAATACCTAGAAGAATGGTGAATAAGCCTATTCATATAAATTCAAATATAGAGGACTTAATTTATACCTCTGTAAGTCAAAATTTTGTTCCAGTAGTAGATGATAATGATGTATTTATTGGAATAATAAAGAGAAGTGATATAATAAATCATTTCTATAAAAAGTTTTTTGAAAGGCAATCAACAGCAGTAGTTTTGTAGATGTAAATTTTTTAAGTATTAAGTATATATATATAGAAAAGGAGTTGTTTATAGGAATATATTATAAACAACTTCTTTTCTGCAGTGAACAAACTGAGCTGGGGTATGAGTTGTTTTAATGTTATTAACAAAAAATTAATAGTTTAGAAACGATTTAGTAACTAATTTGTAATTAGATTGACACAAAAAAAAGATAAAATTATATGATATGCATGGAATAATTTTCAAAATAAGTAAGAGGATTGAGTTGTTCAACGTAGAAATTTGTTGATTTTTTAATGTTTTTAATTTACCATAAGAAATATTAGAACAAAATATCAAGGAGGCTAAAAAATGAGCATAACCGAAATATCAGTAAAAAGGCCTGCAGCTATAACTATGGTAATAGCTCTATTGGTTGGCTTAGGAATATTAGGCTATACAAATTTAGGAGCAGCATTACTGCCCTCTATGACTATACCTGTTATTACAGTGTCAACATCATATAATGGTGCTAGTGCAGATGATATCAAGAAAGATGTTGTAAAACCCATGGAAGATGCCGTTGCAGGAATAAGTGGTATTGATACTATCACTTCTACATCTAGAGAGGGTGCTGGAACTGTTATAATTCAGTTTAAAGATGGTACGGATATGAATACCGCATTTCTAGATGTTCAAAAGGCAGTAGATAAGGCCAAAAGAAGTCTGCCGAGTGATGCAAGTGACCCTGTAATTAGTAAAATAGATACTGACGCTATGTCTGTTATGACCCTTGCTGTTTCAGGAACTGCTTCTTTTGACGAAATATATAATCAGGCAGATAAATTGAAAACAGAAATAGAAAAGGTTCCTGGTGTAGGACAGGTAACTCTTGGAGGAGCAGACAAAAAAGAATTAATAATAAAACTTGACAAAACTGCAGTTGAATACTATGGCATAACTATAAATTCCATATCAAATACACTAAAAAATTCTAATACTAATATGCCAGCAGGACAAATTAAACAGGATAAAATAGACAAGTCAATTAGGGTTATGGGTGAGTTCCAAAATATTGACGAAATAAAAAACGTACTCATACCAACCGCTAATGGAGGAAAGGTACGTTTAGGGGAAATTTCTGATATTGCTTTAGAGCGTCCAGAAGCTACTTCAGAAACCAAACTAAATGGAAAAAAGACTATATCTATTGATATTCAAAAACAGAGTGATGCTAATGTGGTTGAAGTTGTAAACAACATAAAAGATAGAATGAACACATTGCAAAAAAGCATTCCTAAAAATATGAACATAATAGTAGCTAGTGATACTACTACATTTATAAAGGATTCCTTAAGTGGAATAAAACATAGCCTTGTAGAAGGTGTTATAACAACAGCAATAGTATTGTTATTCTTTCTTAAGAGTTGGCGTTCTTCCTTGGTAGTTCTAATTGCTATACCTACATCACTTATCTCTACATTCTTTATGATGTATGAATTAAAGTTCACGTTAAATATGATGAGTTTGATGGCGCTATCTTTATGTATAGGTATACTGGTAGATGACTCGATAGTTGTACTAGAGAATATACAAAGACATTTAGCTCAAGGAAAGAACCCTATAAGAGCTGCTATTGAAGGAAGAAAAGAAATTGGAATGGCAGCAGTTGCAATTACCTTATGTGACGTAGTTGTATTTTTACCAATTGCTTTTATGTCAGGTGTTATAGGACAATACTTTAAACAGTTTGGTTTAACTATAGTTTTTGCAACATTGTTTTCATTATTTGTATCCTTTACTATTACGCCTATGCTTGCTTCTCGATTGGTTAGACACAATGCTGGAGAGAAGGTAGCTAGTGTAAAAAGAAGCCTGTTTGGGAAAATTGGCATTAAAATTAATAAATTTATGGAAAATACTACTGGACTTTATAAAAGGTTTCTTATTTGGTCACTAGATAATAGATGGAAGGTAATAACCGGTTTGATTGCTTGTATTGTAGCAAGTGTTGCTTTAGTTCCATTAGGATTTATAGGTACAGAATTTATGTCAAATTCGGACCAAAGCACTTTTTCTATTTCTATGACACTTACTCCAGGGACAAACTTAAAACAAACAGATGAAAAAGCTGTACAAGTTGATAGCTATTTAAAAACTTTTAAAGAGGTTAAGTATTACTATACACAAGTAAGTGATGCTTCAGTAAGGATTAACGTTACGTTAGTTCCTAAAAATGAACGTAAGAAGAGCCAAACTCAACTAGCTTCGCAGGTGCGTAGTTGGGGAAAGAAGCAGCTTACTGGTGTAAACTTTTCAGTATCTGAATCCCAAATGGGCGGCGGCGGTGGCGGTGGCGGCTCAAGCTCTGCTATAAATATAAAAATATCTGGTGATAATGCTGATACATTAAAAGATTTAGCTAAAAAGGTTGAAGATGAAGTTAAGTCTGTTAAAGGAACAGTGGACGTAACTAATTCATTAGATGCAAATGATAGTGAACTTAGAGTGAAAATTGACAGACTTGCAGCAGCACAGTATGGAGTTGCTGTTTCAGATATAGCTTCAGCGCTTAGAACAGGCATACAGGGTTCATCAGCAGGTACATATAGAGGCGATGATGATGAATATGATATGACTTTAAAATTTATGGATGGACAAATTAAAAGTGCATCCGATGTTGGTGCTATAAAGTTACAAAACTCTTCGGCACAACAAATTTCCTTAAATCAAGTTGCATCAATAACAGAGGCTGATAGTCCTAAGTCCATAAGAAGAGAAAATAGACAAGATGTAGTTACAGTATCTGCCAGCCTTGAGGGAAGAGACCTGGGAAGCGTTAATACAGATATTAAAAATAAAATTTCATCAATGTCTATTCCTATGGGATATACAGTATCTTATGGCGGAAGCCAAAAGCAAATGGGAGATGCCTTTGGCAGTTTAGCAAAAGCCATAATTGCATCTATAGTTCTCGTATATATGATACTCGTAGTGCTATATGAATCATTCCTCACTCCACTAGTAAGAATGCTCGCATTACCTTGTGCCGTAATAGGAGCTTTAGGAATTTTAGCGCTAACTCATAACAGTTTAAATATGATGTCCTTAATAGGATTTATAATGCTGGATGGATTGGCGTCCAAAAATGGTACACTGTTAATTGATTATACTAATACTCTTATGAAACAAGGCATGAATTTAAGAGAAGCTCTTATAGCTGCTGGAACGACTAGATTAAGACCAATTATTATGACTTCTTTAACAATGATTGTTGGAATGCTGCCATCAGCATTGGCTTTAGGTGAAGGAAGTGAAACCAGATCAGGTATGGCATGGGTTATAATAGGCGGAATGATAGCATCAACAATATTATCACCTATTATTCTTCCTGTAGTCTATACATTGATGGATGACTTGAAACATAAAATTTTCAAAAATCGTAATAACAAATCATATGTTACGGAGGCAGATTAATATGAAGTTTAAAAAATTAAACAAAAAGTGGATTGTATTAATTGTTGTTATTCTTCTTGTAGGTGCAGGAGTTTATAAGGTTAAACATGGTAAGAAGCAGGCTCCTCAAGTGAGGAAGGAAGTTCAAAACGTTAAGTTGTATAAAATAACTACGCAAAATATATCCACAGATGTTACATATGCAGGAAAATTAGAGGCTGTAAAATCTGTTACGGTAAGTCCTAAAAACTCAGGAAAAGTTGCGACAGTCAATATTAACGTGGGAGATAAAGTAGCTGCTGGACAAACCCTTTTTACCCTTGATGCAGCATCGATTTCTGCAACCCTTCAGTCACAACAGGCAGCTCTTAATGTATCAAGAGCTAGTGTAAATGATAATATATTGAAGTATCAGCAAAGTGTTGCTAAAGATCAACTTACTTATAATGATGCTAGCAATAACTATGAAAAGCAAAAAAAATTATTTGATACAGGAGCAATATCTCAGAAGGATTTAGATGCTGCAAAGCTAGCTCTTGATAATGCTTCTGTAGCTTTACAAAACGATCAAGAGAACTTAAGACTTTTACAACAAGGTTCAACTTCTACATCGAGTGTTGCACAGGTAGCGCAAGCACAAGCTAATATTAATTCGACACAAGTGCAATTAAATGATTCAAATATAACATCACCTATAGCTGGTGTTGTATCTGTTAAAAATGTTGAAGTTGGTGAAATTACTTCAGGATCAGCAGGAAGTGTCACAGTAATAGATACATCTTCATTAATAGCACAAATAACTGTTCCAGACAAGGTCGTAGGTAAACTTCAAGTTGGTCAGAGTGTACCAGTGACAATTGATGCAGCAGGTAATAAGAGTATTACAGGAGTTGTAGACAACATAAGCCCAGATGTAGATTCTAAAAGCAACTCATATATAATTAAGATAAAAATAGACAACTCTAACGGAGAACTAAAGTCAGGTATGTTTGCTAAAATATCAATACCGGATCAACAGAAGGATACTGCTGTAGTTGTTCCAAACGAAGCTTTAAAGGAAGAAAATGGGATTAAATACTTATATACTGTAGAAAATAGCAAAATTAAGAAAATAGCTGTAGAAACAGGAATAGCTAATGATAAAATTACTGAAATAAAAACAGATACTATTAAGGTTGGAACTAATATTATTACCGAAGGACAGAGTCTTTTAAATGATGGTGATAAGGTTAATGTAGTTAATAAATAATTATATACAAGTTGCTTAATAAAAAAGCATTGATCTTTTAGAGATAAGATCAATGCTTTTTTATTGTATAAAATTTAAGATTTAAAATATTAGCAATGTGTAAAAATTGTAGACATGTAAATTATATATACAAAACTATTCTATTTAGCTTATTAGAACAAACAACTGGTAATTAAAAAAAAGTGTATAAATAATAGACGGTAAAATCTTATTGGTGGGATTTTACTTTTTTAATAATATTGTTGAATTTACAGGGCTTTTATAAAAATAGATGATTGGCATGCTTATTGCTGATATAAATGAGTGAGGAGGGATCATATGGAACATGAAAACGTTGTTTTAGATAAACAAAGTCATATTGCTATTCTAAGCTTTAATAGACCCAAAGCGTTAAATGCTTTAAATAGCGATGTTTTAAATGAGCTTAATCAAATATTAGATGAAATAAATAATGATGAAGAAATATATGTTGTAATAGTAACTGGTTATGGTAAAGCTTTTGTAGCAGGTGCAGATATATCAGAAATGAAAAATAAAACACCAGAAGAAGCCAGGAGATTTGCAGATTTAGGTTTAAGTGTTTTTAGAAAAATAGAACTCATGGAGAAGCCTGTTATTGCTGCTGTAAATGGATTTGCATTAGGTGGCGGTTGTGAATTAGCTATGAGTTGTGATATTCGCATAGCTTCAGAAAAGGCAAAGTTTGGACAACCTGAAGTAGGATTAGGAATTACTCCAGGATTTGCTGGAACTCAAAGACTTTCTCGCTTAGTTGGAATTGCTAAGGCAAAAGAGCTAATATTTACAGGTGATTTGATTGATGCTGTTGAAGCAGAAAAATTAAGTTTAGTAAACAAAGTTGTAGTACATGACCAATTAATGACTGAAGCATTAGTTTTAGCAGAAAAAATTGTTTCAAAAGCGCAAATAGCAATAAGATATTCAAAAACATCTATAAATAGAGGATTTGAAAGTGACATCGAAACAGGAATGCAAATTGAAAAGAACTTATTTGGGTTATGTTTTTCAACAGATGATCAAACAGAGGGTATGGAAGCATTTTTAGAAAAAAGAAAAGCAAATTTTAAAAATAAATAGAGTATAGAATAAGCATGGCTGAAAGCAGACTTATCCTCCAGGGTATATTACCAAGCCTCAGTAGGATAAAAACTTTTAATCAGTCTGAAGCTTAGTATTTTGAAAATCTATGAGTATGAATGTTTAAGATTAAAAGGAGGAAAAAATGAAAGTATTTGTTTTAGGAGCAGGAACAATGGGTTCAGGGATTGTTCAGACTTTTGCTCAAGCAGGTTATGAAGTAGTAATGAGAGATATCGAAGAAAGCTTTGTTCAAAGGGGATATGGAGTAATAACTAAAAGTCTTGAAAAAAGCGTTCAAAAAGGAAAATTATTAGAAGAAGAAAAAAATAAAATTCTCAGCAGAATAACGCCTACAACAGATATAAATTTAGCTAAGGAAGCAGATTTAATTATAGAGGCTGCTATTGAGAATATGGCTATTAAGAAAAAAATTTTTGCTGAATTAGATGCATTATGCAAACCAGAAGCTGTACTTGCGACTAATACATCTTCTTTATCAATCACTGATGTAGCAAGTGCTACAAAACAACCAGACAAAGTTATAGGTATGCATTTCTTTAATCCTGTTCCAGTAATGAAGCTAGTAGAGGTTATAAAAGGAATTGCTACTTCTGAAGAAACTAAAAATACAATTATTGAAATATCAAAAAACATTGGAAAAGATCCAGTAGAGGTTGAAGAAGCTCCAGGTTTTGTAGTTAATAGAATACTTATACCTATGATAAACGAGGCAGTAGGAATATTAGCAGATGGTGTTGCAAGTGTTGAAGATATTGATTTAGCAATGAAACTAGGTGCAAACCATCCAATAGGACCTTTGGCATTGGCAGACTTAATAGGTAATGATGTATGCTTAGCAATCATGGAGGTATTATACTCAGAATTTGGTGATTCAAAATATAGACCTCATCCTCTACTAAGAAAGATGGTTAGAGCAGGATATTTAGGAAGAAAAACAAAAAAAGGTTTTTATGATTATACAAAATAATAAATATATGTATTTTAAAAATTGATTAGAGGTGTGGTAATGAGAGAAGTAGTTATAGCAAGTGCAGTAAGAACGGCTGTAGGATCTTTTGGAGGAAGTTTAAAAGATATATCAGCAGTTGATTTAGGAGCTTTAGTAATTAAAGAAGCACTAAATACATCAGGAATAAAACCTGAATTAGTAGACGAAGTAATAATGGGAAATGTACTTCAGGCTGGTCTTGGACAAAATACAGCTAGGCAGTCTTCAGTAAAGGCTGGTATTCCAGTAGAAACTTCCTCCTTTACTATTAATAAGGTTTGTGGTTCTGGACTTAGAGCGGTCAGCTTAGCATTTCAAATGATTCTATCTGGGTACAATGATATTATAGTCGCAGGTGGAATGGAAAATATGTCAAGATCTCCATATTTGTTGAATAATGCAAGATGGGGACAAAGAATGGGAGACGGAAAGTTAATAGATGAATTAATTACAGACGGACTTTGGGATGCTTTTAATGGATATCACATGGGGATTACAGCAGAAAATATAGCAGAGCAATGGAATATAACTAGAGAAATGCAAGATGAATTTGCTTTAAGCTCTCAATTAAAAGCTGAAATAGCCATAAGAGAAGGAAGATTCAAGGAAGAAATAGTTCCAGTAATTATACCTCAGAGAAAAGGAGAACCAAAAATATTTGACACAGATGAGTATCCAAGAGCAGGAGCAACTATTGAAAGTATGTCAAAATTAAAACCTGCATTTAAGAAAGATGGAACAGTCACTGCAGGTAATGCATCAGGAATAAATGATGGGGCAGCAGCTTTAGTTATAATGAGTGCTGAAAAAGCAGTAGAGCTTGGAATAAAGCCATTAGCTAAGATTGTATCTTTTGGTTCTAAAGGATTAGATCCTGCTATTATGGGATATGGCCCTGTAGCATCAACTAAAGAAGCCATGCAAAGAGCTAACTTAACAATAGATGATATTGATTTAATAGAAGCAAATGAAGCTTTTGCAGCACAAAGCTTAGCTGTAGCTAAAGATTTAAAATTTGATATGAGTAAGGTAAATGTAAATGGAGGAGCTATAGCCTTAGGACATCCTATAGGAGCTTCAGGAGCTAGAATATTAGTTACACTTATTCATGAAATGATGAAGAGAGATTCTAAAAGAGGTCTTGCAACCTTATGTATAGGTGGAGGACAAGGAACAGCAGTTGTTATTGAAAGATAAGCTGCTGAACATTTAAGGTTTGAATGACAACATGAAATTGCTATAAGCTAAGGGGAAAGGCTGTGGACTTTTTCAAGCTGTGGACCCTAAGCCCCTTAGTTAAAATAAATTAATTGGTTTTGATAGATTAATATTAACTTATAATTTTAATATAAATGAAAGGGAGAATAGATATGCAAGGATTAACTATTGATCAAATAAAAATAGGTGATAAGGTTTCAGTTGAAAAAACTATATCGGAAACAGATGTATACCTTTTTGCTGGAATTACTGGAGACTTAAATCCGGCACATATAAACCAAGTTGTTTCAGAAAAGACAATGTTTAAAGGTAGAATTGCGCATGGAATACTGGTTTCAGGATTTATTTCTGCATGTCTTGGCATGTATTTACCAGGACCAGGAACAATTTATATGGGTCAGCAACTTAAATTTACTGCACCAGTTCATATTGGAGACACAATAAAAGCAGAAGTAGAAGTTATAGAAATGAATATAGAAAAAAATAGAGTTAAACTAAGAACTGTTTGCACAAATCAAGATGGAAAAGTTGTCATTGATGGAGAAGCATTAGTCATGCCTCCAAAGAAAGTTTCAGCATAACTAATTTCAGATAGATAAATAAAGCTATATAAAGTTAAATGTATTTTGTAAAGTTTTAATTTAAAAAGTTTTTAATAAAAAAGGTTTGTTTATTAACAAACAAAGTATATTAAAATATATATCTTAAATCAAGAGGAGGACCAATTATGGATTTTACATTGTCAAAAGAACAAGAACTAGTAAGACAAATGGTAAGAGAATTTGCCGAGAATGAAGTTAAACCATTAGCTGCAGAAATTGATCAAACAGAAAGATTCCCAATGGAAACAGTAGAAAAAATGGCTAAATACGGAATGATGGGTATACCATTTGCTAAAGAATATGGTGGAGCAGGTGGAGATACTCTCTCATATATATTAGCAGTTGAAGAGTTATCAAAGGTTTGTGGTACTACTGGAGTTATACTTTCAGCACACACATCTTTATGTGCATCGGTAATTGACAAATATGGTACTGAAGAGCATAAGAAAAAATACCTGGTACCTCTTGCAAAGGGAGAAAAGTTAGGAGCCTTTGGTTTAACAGAGCCAAATGCGGGAACAGATGCGGCAGGACAGCAAACAACAGCAGTACTTGATGGAGATAATTATATAATTAATGGACAAAAGATATTTATAACAAATGGTGGAAAAGCTGATATCTTTATAGTATTTGCTATGACAGATAGAAGTAAAGGAACAAAGGGAATCTCCGCATTTATAGTAGAAAAAGGATTTAAGGGTTTCTCAATAGGAAAATTAGAAGATAAGATGGGAATAAGAGCATCATCAACAACAGAGTTAGTATTTGAAGAATGTGTAGTACCAAAGGAAAATTTATTGAGCAAAGAAGGGAAAGGCTTTGGTATTGCTATGGGTACCCTAGATGGAGGAAGAATTGGTATAGCAGCTCAGGCACTTGGAATAGCAGAAGGTGCTTTCAATGAAGCTGTAGCTTATATGAAAGAAAGAAAACAGTTCGGAAGATCATTAGATAAGTTCCAGGGACTTTCATGGGCAGTAGCTGAAATGGATACAAAAATAGAAGCTGCAAGACACCTAGTATATAAGGCAGCATGTAAGAAGGATGCTGGACTTTCATATACAGTAGATGCCGCTAGAGCTAAATTATTTGCAGCAGATATAGCTATGGAAGTAACAACAAAAGCAGTTCAATTATTCGGCGGATATGGATATACAAAGGATTATCCTGTTGAAAGAATGATGAGAGATGCTAAGATAACAGAAATCTATGAAGGAACATCACAGGTTCAAAAGATGGTTATCTCAGGAAGCGTATTTAGATAATAAAGATTAAGGAGGCCAACAAAATGAACATAGTAGTTTGTTTAAAACAAGTTCCAGATACAACAGAAGTTAAAATAGATCCAAAAACAGGAACTCTTATAAGAGAAGGTGTTCCATCAATAATAAACCCAGATGACAAAAATGCATTAGAAGAAGCATTAGTATTAAAAGAAAAGACAGGAGCAAAAGTCACAATAATAAGCATGGGACCACCACAAGCAGAAAAGGCATTAAGAGAAGCAATAGCAATGGGAGCAGATGAAGCAATACTGATATCTGATAGAGCATTTGCAGGAGCAGATACATTAGCTACATCAAATGCATTAGCAGGAGCATTAAGAAAGTTAGATTATGATATAGTATTTGCTGGAAGACAGGCTATAGATGGAGATACAGCACAAGTTGGACCAGAAATAGCTGAGCATTTAAATATTCCACAGATAACTTATGTAGAAAAGGTAGATATTGAAGGAGACTTCTTAAAAGTACAAAGAGCATGGGAAGATGGATATGAAGTAATAAGTGTAAAAACACCAGTACTTCTAACTGCGATAAAAGAATTAAATGAGCCAAGATATATGCATATGGCAAACATCTTCGAAACATATAAAAAAGAAGTAAAGATATGGAGTGCAGCTGATATAGATGTTGACAAATCTCTTCTTGGATTAGCTGGATCACCGACAAAAGTTAAGAGATCAATGACTAAAGAAGCAAAAGGACAGGGTGAATTAGTGAATTTACCAGCAAAAGAGACAGCAGCATATGCAGTTTCAAAATTAAAAGAGAAGCACTTTATCTAAGCAGACATCCAAAATCTTAAGCAGGCATCTAAAATCTATGATTTTGAGATGATCGCTTACACAGAGTGTTGATTTTGAGATGGTCGCTTACTCATTCGACGGCAGGAGAAGGAGTTTCATATAAAAATAGGAGGGGTTTAGAATGAACATAGCAGATTATAAAGGCGTATGGGTATTTGCTGAACAAAGAGATGGAAAACTTCAAAAAGTAGCATTGGAATTATTAGGAAAAGGTAGAGAATTAGCAGATAAGTTAGGAGTAGAGGTAACAGCATTATTACTTGGAAGCGAAATAGATGATATAGCAAAAGAACTAGTAGCATATGGTGCAGATAAAGTAGTATATGCAGATAGTCCACTTCTAAAACATTTTACAACAGATGGATATACAAAGGTTATATGTGATTTAGTAGATGTAATGAAACCAGAAGCTATATTAGTAGGAGCTACATTTATAGGAAGAGATTTAGGACCAAGAGTAGCAGCAAGACTTGCAACAGGACTAACAGCTGACTGTACATCTCTTGATATAGATTTAGAAAATAAGAATTTGCTTATGACAAGACCAGCCTTTGGTGGAAATCTAATGGCTACAATAGTTTGTGGAGATCACAGACCACAGATGTCAACAGTAAGACCAGGAGTATTTGAAAAATTAGTTAAAGATACTTTAAGGAATGGAGAAATTCAAAAGATAGCTGCTAATTTAACAGAAACAGATATAAGAACTAAGACAATAGATGTAGTTAAAGCTTGTAAAGACTGCGCTGACATTGGAGAAGCTAAGATAATAGTTTCAGGTGGAAGAGGGATAGGAAGCAAAGAAGGCTTCGAAGTTCTAAAAGACCTTGCAGATGCATTAGGTGGAATAGTAGCAGGCTCAAGAGCGGCTATAGACAATGGTTGGTTAGATAAAGCATACCAAGTTGGACAAACTGGAAAAACAGTTAGACCAAATTTATATATAGCTTGCGGAATATCAGGAGCAATACAACATTTAGCAGGAATGCAGGATAGTGACTATATTATAGCTATAAATAAAGATGCAGATGCTTCAATAATGAAAGTAGCTGACCTTGCATTAGTTGGTGATTACAAAAAGCTTGTGCCTGAGCTTATAGCTCAAATAAAAGAATTGAATTAATCAAAAAAGTTATAGAATCTCTTTGTAGAATAAATGCAAAGAGATTTTGCTATTTTAGATTTCTTTAGATATTACAAAAAATATAGTATAATCATGTAAAAGAGGTGGTGCTAATGGAATGCGAAGATACACATGTTAAAAGTATATCTATAGTAGAAAGCCTATTAAATAATGAATGCTTTGATAACCATTTTCAAGGATTATTAGCAATAGATTTAAAAGGAGAGGTATTCTTTTGCAATTCATTTTTTTTAAGTATATTTGGACTTTCAGAAAACCAAATTATTGGAAAGAAAATTAATGATGTAATTCCAAACTGCAGGCTCTATGACACTATAATTCAAGATTCTTCTCAATGGGGGGAGATATTGAGATTAAATAATAGAGAGTTTGTTATAGGTAGATATCCCTTAAAGGAGCAAGGACAAACTGTTGGAGCAGTTTTAAAAACGTTGTTTCCAAATATGATTATAGCAAAAGAGGTCAGTAAAAAAATAGCTAACACAAATTGTTGGAATGATAGTAGCATTAAGTTGCATACTTGCATGGATATAATTGGAGAATCAAGTGAAATGTTATTTACTAAAAAGCTTGCAAGGAGAGCTGCAAGATCTACCTCTAATCTTTTGGTTACAGGGGAAAGTGGTACAGGTAAAAGTCTAATTGCAGAGGCTATACACAGCAGGTCTGTAAGAAGAGATGCACCTTTTATAAAAATAAACTGTGCAGCTATTCCAGAAACTTTATTGGAATCAGAACTTTTTGGATATGAGGAAGGCGCTTTTACTGGGGCAAGAAGGTCAGGCAAGGCTGGTAAATTTGAATTAGCTAAAGGTGGAACTATATTCTTAGATGAAATTGGTGATATGCCACTGCATATGCAGGCTAAGTTATTACAGGCGATTCAAGATAAACAGGTAGAAAGAGTAGGAGGAACAAAGACCATTTCTGTAGATATTAGAATTATTTCTGCCACAAATAAAAACTTAGAGAGTTTAGTTAAGGAAAATAAATTTAGAGAAGATTTATATTATAGACTTAAAGTATTAGAAATAAGAATGCCAGCATTAAGAGAAATAAAAGAAGATATTCCACTATATATAGAGTCTCTATTAGCGAAGATAAATAAAAAATTGAGTTCAGATGCAATAGGAATAACAAATGAATCCTTAAAACTATTAAAAAGTTATAATTGGCCAGGAAATGTAAGGGAATTAGAAAATTTTTTAGAATTAGCAGTTAACTATAGTGATGAAGAGATTATAGATATAACAAAGCTGCCTGAAAAACCTTGGGATAAACAAAAGAGTATTATAGATACCAAAGGCATAAGTGAAATTTCTTCAAAAGATTACAACGAAATTATTGATAAAACAGAAATTCAGCTTATAATTGAAGCCATAAAAAAATGTAATGGAAATAAATCAAAAGCTGCTAAAATGCTGAATATGCATAGATCTGTGTTATATAAAAAACTAAAAAGATTAAATATAAATTTGTAGTTGTTGTCTTCGATGTCCCTAAAGTGTACACTGATTTGTGCACTTTAGGGACATTTTTTATTGAAGGATAAGAATAAACAGTTGTTATTAAGACGTTTTAGGCAATTGGAAATTGATCAAATAGTCATTTATATTGCTTGCGAAGCATGTTGTGTGAATTACCAAGATAATGGCATATTAATTGCTAAAGTTATAAGAGAAAATGTTTTTAAAGGAGGTTTTAAAGTGAAATCAAAAATAATGTCAATTGATGAAGCACTAAGTATTGTTAAAGATGGTACAAAGCTAATGATGGGAGGGTTCCTAGATGTGGGATCACCATTAAAATGTATTGAAAAACTAATAGAATTAGGTGTAAAGGATTTAACTTTAATTGCTGTAGCACCTGGATTAGATGGTTTTGGAAAAGCTATGTTATATAAAAATAAAATGGTGAAAGAACTTATTTCAAGTCATGTAGGAACAACTTCAGAATCTACAAAAGAGTATCTAGAAGGCAATTTGATAGTAAAAGAATTTTATCCTATGGGTACTTGGATGGAAAAAGTTCGTGCCGGAGCAGTGGGTCTTCCTGGAGTGTTAGTTCCAGTTGGTGTTGGTATATTAGAGGATCCAGAGTTGTTTCCACTTAGGAAAGAAACTAAGAAGGTTATCAATGTAGATGGAGTAGATTGTTTTGTTGAACCTGCCCTTACAGCTGAAGTATCAATAGTAAAAGCATGGAGAGCAGATGAGCTTGGAAATCTCCAGTATAGATATACTGGATTAAATAACAATCCTGAAATTGCAATGGCAGGAAAATACACCATTGCAGAAGTTAATGAAATAGTTCCAGTTGGAACAATATTACCAGAATGTGTTGGAACTCCTGGAGTTTTTGTAAATGCAGTGGTTCAAGGCCATACGTTAGAAGAACAGCAAGATATCTATAGGAAGATGTGGCTTTCAAAAGGTAAATTAAGTAAGAATGAATAATAAAGGAGGAACAAACATGGATGTTAGGGAAATAATTGCAAGAAGAGCAGCACAAGAATTTAAAAATGGAGAGGTTGTAAATTTAGGGTTTGGAATACCAACACAAGCTGTGAACTACCTTCCAGAAGGAGTAGAGATAATACTTCATTCAGAAAACGGTATTTTTGGATTTGGACCTAAACCAAGCTATGACAAAGCAGATTCTGATATGGCCAATGCAGGCTCAGAGCCAATAACCTTGCCTAAAGGTGCAGCAATAATGCCTTTAAATATATCCCTAGGTGCTATGAGAAAAGGATATATAGATACAACAGTTTTAGGGGCGCTAGAAGTAGATCAGTATGGAAACGTAGCTAATTGGGCAACCAAAAGAAATGATTTGTGGTGGCCAGGTATTGGTGGAGCTATGGAACTGACCTATGGAACTAAAAAAATTGTAGCAGCTCTTGTCCATACAGATAAGAATGGAAATTCAAAGATAGTAAAACAATGTACGCTACCCTTAACAGGAAAAAAATGTGTAAAAACAATTATTACAGATAAGGCTGTATTTGATGTAGGAGATAAGGTTCTAGTTTTGAGGGAGGTATTTCCAGGGTTAACAGTGGAAAATATAAAAGCAATAACTGAAGCAGATTTTGTTGTTTCTGAAAATTTAAAGGAAATGAATTTGAAATAAGAATTGGGATGTGATTTGATGAATATAAGCAAGAAAAAGTTGTTTTTAGATACTAAGGATTTTTGTGAAAATTATATTAAACCTATAGCAAAGCAACTAGATGAAATTAGTGAATTTCCTAAGGAACTCTTAAAACCTATGAGGGAACTTAAACTATTTTCTCTACATTATCCTAAAGAATATGGAGGTCTAGAATTAGATTATGAAACTTCCTTTGGAATTATAAGAGAAATTTCAAAATATAGTGCTGGTATCGGGCTGTTATATGCAGTTCATTGGATGGCAGCAGATGTATTGATGAAATATGGAACAGAAAAGCAAAAAGATAAATACTTAAAAGATATTGTAGAAGGAAATAAAATTGCGGCTTATGCGATAAGTGAACCAGCTGCTGGGTCAGATGCTGCAGGTATAAAAGCAACTGCATCAAAGGATAAGGATCACTATATATTAAATGGAAATAAATATTTCTGTACAAATGGTAGTTTAGCTGACATTTATATTGTAGCCTGCAAAACCGATGAAGAAAAAGGAGCTAAGGGTATTAGTTTATTTATTGTTGAAAAAGATACAAAAGGTTTGGAAATAACAACTGTAATTGACAAGATGGGTTGTAGAAGTTCAGTAACTACGGATCTTGTATTAAAGGAATGCAGAATATCTTCTGAAGATATGATAGGAGAACAAGATAAGGGATTTAAAATTGCTATGGATGGGTTAGTAGGTGGAAGATTAGGCATGTGTGCAATTGGAATAGGAATAAGTGAAGCCGCACTTAATAAGGCAATTCATCATTCTAATAATCGCATAGCTTTTGGTAAGCCAATAAGTAGTTTATATGCTATTCAGAGTAAGATTTCAGACATGTATATAAGGCTAGAAGCATGTAGATTACTTTTCAAAAAGGCCTGTAAAGTAAGAGAAAGCAATAAGGACTATTCTATAGAAGCTTCGGTTGCAAAAGTATTCATTGGCGAAGCTGTAAATTTAATTTGTTATGAAGCCATTCAGATAATGGGTGGGCATGGGTATGTAAGAAATAATGAAGTAGAAAGACTTTATAGAGATGGTAGACTTATAGATATAGGTGTAGGAGCTAGTGAAGTTTTAAATATGGTTATAGGTAGCTCTATATTAAAAATGAATTCTGTAGACTAATTTAAGATTTAGATAGTAATAAACTGGCACTATGTAAAAGCATAGTACCAGTTTTTATTTAATGTTATAATATTATTATAAATTTTACTTGTTTAAAAAGCTTTTGAGACATCTGTTATGACTCCACTAAATATATTGAAAAAATAAATAGCAAGAGTTTTGATTAATCGTATAAAATTATATTTTAAGAGGTGATATGTTTTATGTTTTTTAAAGAATGTTTTCATTTGATGGCAGAAAATATAGATGAAGCTTTAATAGGAGTAGATAAAAATGGAATGTTATTTATTATAAATAAGAAAGCAGAGGATTTGCTCGGTATTAGTGCTGAAAAAGACATAGGTAAACATGTAGAAAAGGTTATACCTGAAACAAACTTACCTAGAGTGTTGAAAACTGGTGAGAATGAAATAAGTCAGAGATTCATTGCAAATAGTAGAGAGTTTATTACAAATAGAATTACTGTGATTATGGAAGAAAAAGTTGAAGGCGCAATAGCCATTTTTAGAGATATAACTGAGCATAAAAAATTACAAAAAGAACTGTATGATGATAAGCTATATATAGATATATTAAATACTATCATGGATACGCTTAATGAGTGTGTAGTTGTAATAGATGAAAAAGGACTAATTACAATGATGAGTAAGGCTTATAAAGAGTTTTTGGGCTGCAGTAATCCAGAAGGTAAGCATGTAGAAGATATAATAGAGAATACTAGAATGTATAAGGTTATACAAAGTGGTAACTTGGAACTAGGAGATGTTCAAGATATAAAGGGGAACAAAATGATTGCTATGCGTGTGCCTCTTAAAGAAGATGGCAAGGTTGTCGGTGCTGTAGGTAAAGTAATATTCAAAGACATTGGGGATTTCTATACCCTAAGTAAGAAGTTAAGCAACCTAGAGAAAGAGGTTGAGTTTTATAAGAATGAGCTTGGAAAAGAAAGAAAAGCAAAGTATTCTATTGAAAATATAATAGGAGATTCCCCAAGTGTACAAAAAGTGAAATCTTTAGTAAAGAGAGTTGCAAGAACTAATTCTAATGTTTTAATAATTGGTGAAAGTGGCACGGGTAAGGAGTTATTTGCACATGCGATTCATAATGCAAGCAAACGAAATTTAGGTCCTTTTATAAAGATAAATTGCGCGGCTATTCCATCTGAATTATTGGAAGCAGAATTGTTTGGTTATGAAGAAGGTGCTTTTACTGGAGCAAAAAAAACTGGTAAAAAGGGAAAATTTGAACTTGCTAATGGAGGAACTATATTTTTAGACGAAATAGGTGATATGCCTATGGAAATGCAGGTTAAGCTTTTAAGGGTAATTCAAGAAAGGGAAATTGAAAGAATAGGTGGAAATATATTAAAGGAAGTTGATGTTAGAATTATTGCAGCTACAAATAAAAATCTCGAAGATAGTGTTAAAGAGGGAAAGTTTAGAGAAGATTTATATTATAGACTTAACGTTATGAAAATCCCTTTACCTTCCTTAAGGGAAAGAAAAGAGGATATTCCGATGATAGCAAATTCATTAAGAATTAAAGTAGCTAATCGTTTAGGAGTATACGTAGAAGGAATATCTAAGGATGCACTAGATTGCTTAGTTAATTATGATTGGCCAGGAAACATTAGAGAACTTGAAAATGTTATTGAGAGAGCGGTAAATTTGTTAGATTCAGATTTAGTTATAAAATTAGAAAATCTTCCTGAAAGATTAGTAAAAAATAAATTTAAACGTTATACTAATGAGGGAAAATATTTAAAGGATATAATCGAAGAAGTTGAAAAGGACGTAATTGAAGAATGCTTAAGAAAAAATAATTGGAATAAAAATAGAACAGCTCAATTGCTTGGTATAAGCAGGGCTGGTTTATATAAGAAAATAGAAGAATATAAATTGGAAAGTTAAATTATAAATTCTATGCTTATAGAGTTTCCAACCCTATAAGCATAGAATTTTTTTTATAAAGACTGTACATATATAAAATATAATCAATATTCTCAAAATTAATGTAAAAAATATATACATGTAAAAAAAGTAGACATTGTTAAAAGTTAGTCAATGTAAGCGTTTTGATAAATAAGAGGTATAAGGTGTATATTTTGTGTACATCTTATATTTTTATATAAAGTATGTCTAAATTTTAATAATCTACAAGCCTTGATATTCAGGGTATTATAGTGATTTAAAGCAATATTAAAGTTATATTAAGCTTGGCATGACAATTGCTATACATAATTACACAGGATCAATATTACGTAGAGGGGGTCAAAGAATGAAATCAAAAGTTATCTCAAAAGAACAAGCTGTTAATCTGATAAAAGACGGAGCTACTGTCGCAGTCGGCGGTTTTATTGGATGCGGTCATCCTGAAGAAATTACAATAGAAATAGAAAAACAATACTTGGAAAAACAGATTCCTAAAAATTTAACACTGGTCTACGCAGCTGGTCAGGGTGACAGCCAAAATAAGGGACTAAATCATCTAGGACATGAAGGATTAGTAAAAAAAGTAATAGGAGGTCATTGGGGATTAGCTCCAAAGCTTCAAAAATTAGCTTTAGAAAATAAGATTGAAGCATATAACTTACCTCAGGGTGTTATATCGCATATGTATAGGGATATTGCTGCAGGAAAACCTGGTACGGTAACTCATGTTGGGTTGAAAACCTTTGTAGACCCAAGAATTGAAGGCGGTAAGCTTAATGAAGTAACAAAAGAGGATATAGTAAAGGTTGTTAACATTGAAGATAAAGAATACTTATTGTACAAAGCTTTTCCTATAGATGTTGTAATTTTAAGAGCTACTTATGCAGATGAAGATGGAAACGCAACGTTAGAAAGAGAAGCAGCAACGCTAGATGGAACAGCAATGGCTCAAGCGGCTAAAAATTCTGGTGGAATAGTAATTTTACAAGTTGAGAAGATTGTAGCTAAAGGGTCACTAGATCCAAGAAAAGTTAAAATTCCAGGAGTATATGTTGATGCTATAGTTATGGCATCTCCACAAAATCATATGCAGACTTTTGGAGAAGCTTATAATCCATCCTATTGCGGAGACGTAAAACTACCAGTAGATTCGATAGCTACGATACCGCTAGATGAAAGAAAGGTAATAGCAAGAAGAGCAGCTATGGAACTTGTGTCAAATGCAGTAACCAATTTAGGTATTGGAGTACCAGAAGGAGTAGCCATAGTTGCAAATGAAGAAGGTATTGGACATGAAATGACTTTAACTGTAGAGGCAGGAGGAATAGGTGGAGTGCCAGCAGGTGGATTAAGCTTTGGAGCTTCAATAAATCCAGAAAGCATACTAGATCAGGCAAGTCAATTCGATTTTTATGATGGTGGTGGATTGGATGTAGCTTTTTTAGGACTAGCTCAATGTGATAAACATGGAAATGTAAACGTTAGTAAATTCGGACCTAAAATCGCTGGCTGCGGAGGCTTTATTAATATCACTCAAAATGCTAAGAAAGTTGTATATTGTGGAACTTTTACTGCAGGTGGTTTAAAAGTGAAGGTGGCAGATGGAAGATTGACTATAGAGAAAGACGGAAAATTTAATAAGTTTTTAGATACAGTAGAACAGATTACTTTTAGCGGAGAATATGCTGTGGATATTGGACAACCAGTACTTTATATAACTGAAAGAGCAGTATTTAAGTTAACTCGGGAAGGTTTGATTTTAGAGGAAATTGCACCAGGGGTAGATTTAGAAAAGGATATATTGGCACATATGGATTTTAAACCAATAATATCTTCAGAATTAAAGATTATGAATGAAGATATATTCAGAGATGAATTAGTTGGAATAAAAATAGCTTAATCTATTATTAAGCTTTCAATCAATTATTTAAGTTCATTATATTTTTAAAGGAAAAAGAGAAAATACTAAATTTAACTTATTTTATTAAAATTAATGAAGTAAATATTCTTAGCTGCCAATAAGTAAATTATATATTTATGAGTATATGCTAGGCAGCTAAGAGAAAATAAATGGAGGTATTATAAATGGCAGAATTAGGTATTATTTTAAGCTTAGGACTATTAATATTTATGGCCTATAGAGGCTTCTCGGTTATCTTTTTTGCACCAGTTTTTGCATTATTAGCTGCTTTATTTTCTGGAATGGCTCTTTTGCCGACTTATACAGAAGTATTTTTACCGAATCTAGCAAACTATGCAAAGGTATACTTTCCGTTCTTCTTGCTAGGAGCTGTATTCGGTAAAGCAATGGAAGAATCAGGCGCAGCAAAATCAATTGCTAAAGCCATTGTAGAGAAACTAGGAAAAAGAAATGCTATTTTATCTGTTGTGTTATCAGCGGCTATACTTACTTATGGTGGTGTAAGTCTTTTCGTTGTTGCCTTTGCTGTATATCCATTTGCTGCTTCTATTTTTAAAGAAGCGGATATACCAAAAAGACTTGTTCCAGCGACTATTGCATTAGGAGCATTTACATTTACGATGGATGCACTTCCAGGAACTCCACAAATTCAGAATTCAATACCAATGAAATATTTTAACACAGACCTTTATGCAGCTCCAGTTTTTGGAATATTAGGAACAGTTATTATTTTAGCTAGCGGCATAGCTTATTTAGAGTGGTGTAAACGTAAGGCTCAGGCTGCAGGAGAGGGATATGGTGAAGGACATACTAATGAGCCAGTAATTGTTGAAGATGTTAGTTTACCAAACCCAATTCTAGCAGCAATACCATTAATTTCAGTGCTTGTAGTTACATTAATATTGCAAAAATCAATATTCCCACACTGGAATATTAGCTCATGGGTAACTAAAGCTCCTTATAATATAGCAGAAACAGGAGTTATAGGAACAATGAATAACTGGGCACTTATTATTGGATTAATTTTCGGTATTGCTCTTGCATTCATTATAAATCCAAAGCGTATAAAAGGTAATGTAGCGAAAGCAATTAATGCTGGTGCTATAGGTTCTTTGTTAGCTGTAATGAATACATCTTCAGAAGTTGGTTTTGGTAATGTTATTAAAACTCTTCCAGGATTTAAATCCATAGCACATGCTCTAATTAACATTAATCCTCATGGTAGTCCATTATTATCAGAAGCGGTTAGTGTTAACGTATTAGCTGGAACTACAGGATCAGCATCTGGTGGTATGAGTATAGCTCTAGATATGTTTAGTAAAAAATACATGGAATGGGCAGCAAGCTCTGGCGTTAGTCCTCAATTACTTCATCGTGTAGCTTCTATGGCTTCAGGTGGATTTGATACATTGCCTCATAATGGAGCAGTTATAACGCTTTTAGGAATCGCAGGATTGACACATAAGCAATCCTACAAGAATATGTTTGTTATTACCTTAATAAAGGCTGGAACTTGTTTCTTATTAATATTCTTACAAAGCATCTTACACTTTGTTTAATTAAGCGAAAATCTTATTTTAATCATACAGCCATGGGAACTTAGTTCATGGCTGTATTTATTTTTGCATATAAAGGAATAATAGAGTACATAGAATTATTTGCATTGGAGGTTGAAGATATGAAATATATTGAAGACGTATTGGAAGACATAAAGCAGATTGATGGACCATCAGGGAAACTAAGAGATAGAATTTTAGATGCTTATGATGGATATGAATATAATGGTGTATCAGAAATCAGTATAGATAGGTATATAAAGGAAGACACAATGAAGGCAAAAGCCTATAGAATAGGTGCTAACTATCCTGGCTCACCTAAAATAATAGCTTTAATAGATGATGGAAAGGACCATTATGTTTCAACTGTTATTGATGCTTATATAAAAGAATAAAAATAAAGAGCTGCTTCTATTTAGACAAACACGACTGAAAGTAGAATTATGTTACGTAAGGGAGCATATACAGGTTTGTGTAAATCAAATCTGTATACGCTTTTTTTATCTTTTTTAAGTTAATATACTCCAATATCTTATAAGAACCCTATGCTGTTATTACATTGAGTGTACACATTGTTTGTGTACATCATGTAGTGCTTCCATCATTGCCTCTGCTAGAGTTGGATGAGGA
>NZ_JAEEGC010000133.1 GCF_019207025.1 Clostridium thailandense
GGCTAAATATGGAATGATGGGTATTCCATTTTCAAAGGAATATGGTGGAGCTGGTGGAGACACTCTTTCATATATATTAGCAGTGGAAGAATTATCTAAGGTTTGTGGTACTACTGGGGTTATTCTTTCCGCTCATACATCACTATGTGCTTCAGTAATAGACAAGTATGGCAGCGAAGATCACAAGAAAAAATATTTAGTGACTCTTGCAAAGGGAGAAAAGATAGGAGCTTTTGGGTTAACTGAACCAAACGCAGGAACAGATGCATCAGGACAACAAACTACAGCAGTTCTTGATGGTGATAATTACATATTAAATGGACAAAAAATATTTATAACAAACGGTGGAGTAGCTGATGTATTCATAGTATTTGCTATGACAGACAGAAGCAAAGGAACAAAGGGAATTTCAGCTTTTATAGTTGAAAAAGGTTTTAAAGGTTTCTCTATAGGTAAATTAGAAGATAAGATGGGAATAAGAGGATCTTCAACAACAGAACTTATATTTGAAGACTGTGTAGTTCCAAAGGAAAATTTATTAAGCAAAGAGGGAAAAGGCTTTGGTGTTGCTATGGGTACTCTTGACGGAGGAAGAATTGGTATAGCAGCTCAAGCGCTTGGAATAGCAGAAGGTGCTTTCAATGAAGCAGTAGCTTATATGAAGGAAAGAAAACAATTTGGAAGATCCTTAGATAAGTTCCAGGGCCTCGCATGGGCAGTAGCTGAAATGGATACAAAAATAGAAGCAGCAAAGCATTTAGTATATAAAGCAGCTTGTAAAAAGGATGCAGGACTTCCTTACACTGTAGATGCAGCTAGAGCTAAGTTGTTTGCAGCAGATGTGGCAATGGAAGTAACAACAAAGGCAGTTCAACTATTTGGCGGATATGGATATACAAAGGATTACCCAGTAGAAAGAATGATGAGAGATGCTAAGATAACTGAAATCTATGAAGGAACGTCACAGGTTCAAAAGATGGTTATCTCAGGAAACATATTTAAATAATTAGGGAGGATAACAGGAAATGAATATAGTAGTTTGTTTAAAACAAGTTCCAGATACTACGGAAGTTAAAATAGATCCAAAAACAGGAACACTAATAAGAGATGGTGTTCCATCAATAATAAATCCAGATGATAAAAATGCTTTAGAAGAAGCATTAGTGCTAAAGGAAAAGACTGACGGAAAGGTTACTATAATAAGTATGGGACCACCACAAGCAGAAAAAGCTTTAAGAGAAGCGATATCTATGGGAGCAGATGAAGCAATTCTTATATCAGATAGAGCTTTTGGAGGAGCGGATACTTTAGCTACTTCTCATACTTTAGCAGGAGCATTAAAAAAGTTAGATTATGACATAATATTTGCAGGAAGACAAGCTATAGATGGAGATACTGCTCAGGTTGGACCAGAAATAGCTGAACATTTAGGAATTCCACAGGTTACTTATGTAGAAAAGGTAGAGGTAGAGGGAGATTCTTTAAAGGTTCAAAGAGCATGGGAAGATGGATATGAAGTAATGACTGTTAAAACACCAGTACTTTTAACAGCTATAAAAGAGTTAAATGAGCCAAGATATATGAACATGTCAAATATCTTTGATGCATACAAAAAAGACGTTAAAATATGGAGTGCCAATGACATAGATGTAGATAAATCTCTTCTTGGTCTTGCTGGATCACCAACAAAGGTTAAAAAGTCAATGACTAAGGAAGCTAAAGGACAAGGTGAATTAGTAAGCCTGCCAGCTAAAGAAGCAGCAGCATGTGCAGTTTCAAAATTAAAAGAAAAACACTTTATCTAAGTAGGAGGGAATTACAATGAATATAGCAGATTACAAAGGTGTATGGGTATTTGCTGAGCAGAGAGATGGACAGCTTCAAAAGGTATCCTTGGAGTTATTAGGAAAAGGTAGAGATTTAGCAGATAAGTTAGGAGTAGAATTAACAGCTCTTTTACTTGGAAGTGATATAGATAATATAGCAAAAGAATTAGTGGATTATGGAGCAGATAAAGTAATATATGCTGATAGTCCATTATTAAAACACTTTACAACAGATGGATATACAAGGGTTATATGTGATTTAGCAAAGGAAGTTAAGCCAGAAGCTATATTAGTAGGTGCTACTTTTATGGGAAGAGATTTAGCTCCAAGAGTGGCAGCAAGACTTTCTACAGGCCTCACAGCAGACTGTACCTCTCTTGATATAGATCCAGAAAATAAAAATTTACTTATGACAAGACCAGCTTTTGGTGGAAACCTAATGGCTACAATAGTTTGCGGAGATCACAGGCCACAGATGTCTACAGTAAGACCAGGAGTATTTGAAAAGTTAGCTAAGGATGCTGCAAGAACTGGAGAAATTCAAAAGATAGCTGCAAATTTAAGTGAAGCTGATATAAGAACAAAAACTTTAGACGTAGTTAAAGCTTGCAAAGACTGCATGGATATAGGGGAAGCTAAAGTAATAGTTTCTGGAGGAAGAGGACTCGGCAGCAAAGAAGGTTTTGAAGTATTAAAAGAGCTTGCCGATATATTAGATGGAACTGTTGCTGGATCAAGAGCAGCTATAGATAACGGTTGGTTAGATAAAGCATACCAAGTTGGACAAACTGGTAAGACTGTTAGACCAAACCTATATATAGCATGTGGTATCTCAGGAGCAATACAGCATTTAGCTGGAATGCAGGACAGTGATTATATTATAGCTGTAAACAAAGATGCAGATGCTTCAATAATGAAAGTAGCAGATCTTGCATTGGTTGGTGATTACAAAAAGCTTGTACCTGAACTTGTAGCTCAAATTAAAGAAGCAAATAATTAAAATTTAGAATACTAGGTTCCACCAACTGGGGTGCCATAGGCAATTGACAGAGGACATAGGACAGAGGACAGTGAAGGTGAGTTTTCTTCCTTACGTCAGAAAACTAATTTATTTCTTGTGGATTCGTTTCGCTAATGCGAAACATCATCGTTTCAATTAAGCATAGCTTAATTAAAACTTACTTACCGGAGGTAAAATTAAAGATTTTTCGTAGAGTAGCGGAGAAAAATCCTCCTTCATTGTCCTCTGTCCTCTAAAATATATTTCGGGGAGGAATTTATTATGAAAAAGATATGTGTACTTGGTGCAGGAACTATGGGGGCAGGGATAGCTCAGGCTTTTGCTGCTAAAGGCTATGAAGTAGTACTAAGAGATATAAAAGATGAATTTGTTCAAAGAGGAATTGGTGGAATAACAAAAGGTCTTTCAAAGTTAGTTACTAAAGGAAAAATGGCTCAAGAAGATGCAGATGCTATAGTTAATAGAATCACAGGCACAACAGATTTAAATTTAGCAGCAGATTGTGATTTAGTAGTGGAAGCTGCTGTTGAAAATATGGAAATAAAGAAACAGATATTTGGTGACTTAGATAAAATATGTAAAGGAGAAACAATACTTGCTTCTAATACCTCTTCTTTATCAATAACTGAAGTTGCAGCAGCAACAAATAGACCAGATAGAGTGATAGGCATGCATTTCTTTAATCCAGCACCTGTTATGAAGCTTATAGAAATAATAAAGGGAATGGCTACTTCTGAGGAGACTTTTGCTGCTATAAAAGAATTATCAATAGCTATTGGAAAAGAACCAGTTGAAGCTAACGAGGCTCCAGGCTTTGTTGTAAACAAAATATTAGTGCCAATGATAAATGAAGCTGTAGGAATTTTTGCAGAAGGTATAGCTTCTGCTGAAGATATAGACAAAGCTATGATGCTTGGTGCTAATCATCCAATGGGACCTTTAGCCTTAGGTGACCTTATAGGATTAGATGTATGTTTAGCTATAATGGATGTTTTGTATAAAGAAACAGGAGACACAAAATATAGAGCACATGCGCTATTAAGAAAGTATGTAAGAGCAGGATATTTAGGAAGAAAGACTGGAAGAGGCTTTTTTAATTACAGCAAATAAAACTATTAGTTTATAATATTTTAGGAGGTACTATTTTATGGGAAGTACAATTAAAAATATAACAGTATTTGGTCCAGGAATGATGGGAAGTGGAATAGCTCAAGTATTCGCAGGTTGTAAAGATTTAAATGTAACCATTTTCATAAGAGAGAAGTTTGAATATGAATGTATGGATAAAATAAAAGGCAATCTTCAAGTTATGAAAGAAAAAGACATTGTAACAGATGCAGATATAGAAGAGCTTTTAAGCAGAATTACTTTAACTGAAGATATGAAGGTTGCTGCTAAAGATGCAGATTTTGTTATTGAATGTATTCCAGAAAACATGGAATTAAAACAAAATTTATTTAAAAACCTGGAAGAACTTTGTAGAGAAGATACTATATTTGCAACAAATACTTCAGTAATGAGTATTACAGAAATATCTGAAAAAACTAAGTTAAAATCAAGGGTAGTTGGTACTCATTTCTGGAATCCACCATATTTAATTCCACTTGTTGAAGTAGTTAAATCAGATTATACTTCAGAAGAAGTTATGGACAAAACTATGGAATTACTTAAAAAAGCAAATAAACGCCCTATAAGAGTTAATAAAGATGTACCAGGATTTGTCGCTAACAGATTGCAACATGCTCTATGGAGAGAAGCAATATCAATAGTAGAAAATGGCATTGCCGATGCTGCAACTGTTGATGAAGCGGTTAAATACAGCTTCGGCTTAAGATTACCTCACTTAGGACCTATAGAAAATGCTGATATGGTTGGAACAGATTTAACTTTATCCATACACAGCTATATATTAAAGCATCTTGATAAATCCACTGAGGCCTCTCCTCTTTTAAGAAAAATGGTTGAAGCAGGAGAACTAGGATTCAAGAGCGGTAAGGGATTCCAAGAATGGACTCCTGAGCAAGCTAAAGCATCAAATGAAAGTTTAAGAGAATATTTACTAAAAGTATTGTATAGTAAATAAAGTTTACGGAGAAGTACGGCCGAAGGCTTACTTATTCTATTGAGCTTATCCAATTTGCTATATCTTTTGAAAGAATCAGTGTCTTTGACAGATATAAAATATGAGAATGGCAAGTTGGTATCTGAATAGATTAATCTTTAAAGTTAACGATCTATATATAAATACCCGCACCAGAAAGTAAACTTATACGCAGGTAGATGTTACCAAAGCTGAAAGCACATATAAAAATTTTTTAGTCAATCTTAGCGAAACATTTTAGAAAATCTTAGAAGTATTTATATGTTTGAGGTACGAGTTTATAAATGCTTCTTAGATTTTCAAAATGTTGAGCTTTAGATTGACAAAAGATTTTTATCGTGCTGAGGCTTGGTAACATCTACCGGAGCATAAGTTTACTTTCGGCCGTGGCTGCCTATATAATTCTAATGTAAATCTTGTCAATGGAGGAATAGAAATGTATAAAATAGTTAAAAAAAGAATGCTTGAAGAAAACATTTATCTAATGGATGTAGAAGCTTCAAGAGTTGCTAAATCTTGTCATCCAGGACAGTTTGTTATAGTAAAAATGGATGAAAAAGGGGAGAGAATACCTCTTACCATTTGTGACTATGATGCTGTAGAAGGAACAGTAACTATAGTGTTTCAAACACTTGGCGAATCAACTAAAAAGATGGCTGAATATGAGGAAGGACAGGATTTTTCGGACTTTGTAGGACCCTTAGGTCAACCATCAGATTTAGTTCATGAAGATATAGAAGAATTAAAGAAAAAAAATATAATCTTCATTGCTGGTGGAGTAGGTACAGCACCAGTGTATCCGCAAGTTAAGTGGCTTCATGAAAAAGGAGTTAAGGCAGATGTTATAGTAGGGGCAAAGTCAAAGGAATATTTGCTGCTGGAAGAAGAAATGAAAGCTGTAGCTAAAGATTTGTATATTGCTACAGATGATGGAAGCTGTGGATATAAGGGACTTGTTACAAACTTATTAAAAGAACTTATCGACAATGAAGGAAAAAAATATGATCATGTGGTGGCAATAGGACCTATGATTATGATGAAATTCGTGGCTAAGCTTACAAAGGAATATGGTATTAAAACTATAGTAAGCTTAAATCCAATAATGGTAGATGGAACAGGAATGTGCGGTGCCTGCAGAGTAACTGTAGGAGATGAAGTGAAATTTGCCTGTGTTGATGGACCTGAATTTGATGGACACCTTGTAAACTTTGATGAGGCTATGAGAAGACAGACTATGTATAAGACTGAGGAAGGAAGAAAACTTCTTAGAGAAGTTGAGGGAGATACTCATCATGGAAAAGGCTGTGGCTGTCATGAATAGTTATAGGGAGGAACAAGCTATGGATAAAATGAAGAGAACTCCAATAAA
>NZ_JAEEGC010000134.1 GCF_019207025.1 Clostridium thailandense
TAAGTGCGACAGCCCCATTTTTCAAAAATTTACGCTCTCACCGATAACAAATATTCTTAACGGACCATTATTCCATTTTTGAATAACAATCCATTAGGTTGAGCAGCTCCGGCTATAGCACTTTCCGGTATAACCGCTTCAATTCGTTTTACTTCATTTTCACTCAGAGTAATATCCGCAGCTTTTATTGCATCTTGGATTTGTGACACCTTTTTAGCACCAATTCCTAGTTCCCTTGCTGTAGGCAAAATTTCCGTTTCTATCCTACGATTGAAAAGAGAATATTCCGATTCTATAAAGCTTATTGGATGAACTGAATTCGCCTTTCTTAAAGTATCAGCGTCAACT
Source organism: Clostridium thailandense (assembly GCF_019207025.1). Classification (GTDB taxonomy): domain Bacteria; phylum Bacillota; class Clostridia; order Clostridiales; family Clostridiaceae; genus Clostridium_AM; species Clostridium_AM thailandense. Next base: position 349 of record NZ_JAEEGC010000134.1, read on the forward strand.
TCTGAAATTCCAATATGCCTTACATATCCAGCCTTAACCAAATCTGAAATAGCTCCTATAGTCTCCTCAACAGGTATTCCTAAATTAATTCTTCCAGGTTGATAAAGATCTATATAGTCTACATTTAACCGTTTAAGAGAATAAGTAATGTAGTTCTTTATAGTTAAGGTTCTTACATCCAAACCATAATAATTTCCTTTAGGATCGCTTAACCCACCAAACTTTACAGATATAAACGTTTTGTCTCGCTTATGGCCATTCAGTGCTTCTCCAATTAGCATTTCGTTATAACCGCTACTATAGAAATCTGCAGTGTTAATGAGTTGTATTCCTGCATCTATTGCGGCATGGATCGTAGCTATGCTTTCAGATTTATTAAGACACCCAGTCGTATTTGTCATACGCATATTTATTTATTTACTTGGTCTTGGTTGTTTCACCTCAGCCTGTGCTGCAGCAAGCCTTGCTATTGGAACTCTAAACGGTGAGCAAGACACATAATCCAGTCCAACATTATGACAAAACTCAACGGAAGATGGATCTCCACCATGCTCTCCACATATTCCAAGATGAATATCTGGTCTTGTCTGTTTTCCTAGTTCTACACCCATCTTAACAAGCTTACCTACACCTACTTGATCTAACTTTTCAAAAGGATCAAATTCATATATTTTATTATTATAGTAATCCTTCAGGAACTTTCCAGCATCATCTCTTGAGAATCCAAAAGTCATTTGAGTTAAATCATTTGTTCCAAAGGAAAAGAACTCAGCTTCTTTAGCTATTTCATCTGCTGTAAGGGCGGCTCTTGGTATTTCTATCATAGTTCCTACTAAATATTTTAACTCAATTCCTTCTTTTGCGATTACTTCATCAGCAGTTTTAGTAACTATATCTTTAACGAACTTTAATTCTTTAAGTTCTCCAATAAGTGGTATCATTATTTCTGGAACTATATAATATCCCTTTCTTTTCTTAACATCTATAGCAGCTTCTATAATTGCTCTAGTCTGCATTTCTGCTATCTCAGGATATGAAACTGAAAGACGGCATCCTCTATGTCCCATCATTGGATTAAATTCATGTAAAGATTCAATAGTCCTTCTTAAATCCTCAAAACTTAATCCCATTTCTTCTGCTAAGCTCTTTATATCCTCATTCTCCTGTGGCAAGAACTCATGCAGAGGTGGATCTAGCAATCTCACAGTTACTGGTCTGCCTTCCATGGCTTCATAGATTCCGATAAAGTCTTCTCTTTGCATTGGAAGAAGTTTATCTAGTGCTCTTCTTCTTTGGTTCTCTGTATTTGAAACTATCATCTCTCTAACTGCAGGTATTCTTTTCTCATCGAAAAACATGTGCTCAGTTCTACAAAGACCTATACCTTCTGCTCCAAATTTAACAGCCTGGTAAGCATCTCTTGGTGTATCTGCATTAGTTCTAACCTTTAGCTTTCTTATTTCATCTGCCCAACTCATAAAGCTTCCAAAATATCCGCTTATTTCACTCTCAGTAGTTTTAATAGCTTGTCCATAAACATTCCCTGTACTACCATCTAGTGATATGTAATCTCCTTCTTTATATATCTTTCCACCTAATTCAAAGGTTTTCGCCTCTTCATTTATCTTCAAGTCGCTGCAGCCTGCTACACAGCAAGTTCCCATTCCCCTGGCTACAACTGCTGCATGAGATGTCATTCCCCCTCTTGCTGTAAGTATACCTTCAGCCGCTACCATTCCTTCTATATCCTCTGGAGAGGTTTCAATTCTTACAAGTATTACTTTTTCACCATCTTCATGTTTTTCCTTTGCTGTCTCTGCGTTAAAATAAACTTTGCCACAAGCAGCACCAGGTGAAGCTGGAAGTCCTTTAGCTACAACTTCAGTATTATTAAGTTCTACTGAATCAAAATTGGGATGTAAAAGCGAATCAAGCTGTTTAGCATCAACCTTTAATATTGCTTCTTCTCTTGTAATAAGACCTTCTTCTACTAAATTAACAGCTATCTTTAATGCAGCTTGAGCCGTTCTCTTACCATTTCTAGTTTGAAGAAAATATAATTTTCCCTGCTCTATAGTAAACTCCATATCCTGCATATCCTTATAATGCTTTTCTAATCTTTCTGCTATTTCCATGAACTGTTTATAGCACTCTGGTAAGTCCTGCTCTAATCTTGATATTGGATGAGGAGTTCTTATGCCTGCTACCACATCTTCTCCCTGTGCATTTATTAAATATTCACCAAATATGAGCTTTTCTCCAGTAGAAGGATTTCTTGTAAATGCAACTCCAGTTCCTGATGTTTCTCCCATATTACCAAATACCATTGATTGAACATTAACTGCCGTTCCCCATTCTGTTGGAATGTCATTTAATCTTCTATAAACAATAGCTCTTGAGTTATCCCAAGATCTAAATACAGCAGTTATAGCCTCTAAAAGCTGTTCCTTTGGATCTTGTGGAAATTCTTTTCCCATTTCTTTTTTATACAGAGTCTTATATTTTTTTACTATCTCTTTTAAATCTTCTGCAGTTAAATCATTATCAAATTTAACTCCTTTAAGTCCTTTTATTTCATCAAGAATATCTTCAAATTTTCTCTTTTCTATTCCCATAACAACGTCAGAAAACATCTGAATAAATCTTCTATAAGAATCATAAGCAAATCTCTCATTATTAGTTAACTTATTTAAAGCTTCTACGGTCTCATCATTTAGACCTAAGTTTAATATAGTGTCCATCATTCCTGGCATAGAAACCCTAGCTCCGGACCTTACTGAAACAAGCAAAGGATTTTCTACACTTCCAAACTTTTTGCCAGTTAGTTCCTCAACTTTAGTCAATGCTACATAAACCTCATGTATTATTTCTTCAGATAATCTTTTACCATCTTCATAATACTTTGTACAAGCCTCTGTAGACAATGTAAAACCTTCTGGAACAGGTATTCCTAAATTTTTCATCTCGGCAAGATTTGCCCCTTTTCCACCGAGTAAATTTTTCATTTTTGCGTTTCCTTCACTAAAAAGGTAAACATACTTTTTGCTTTCCATTAAATAGCACCCCTCTTATGCAAGTTTTTGATATATAGCATATACTATATATCATATGTTATACATTATATAATATATTATATATGCTTTTCAATATAAACATATATTATTTTTATAATAATATATACTACATTCTATATAATCTGTCTCTAGCTTCAATAATTTAATCTTTTTCAAACTCAAATATGCTAACGAAACTACCTTATAATCTTTAAGCTTAAATTTTTAACAACATATTTCAGAAATTTAGAAAATAAAAAAGAGAAAGTAAAACTTCTCTCCTTCAATAACTTAAAGTAGTTGTTAACTAAGTATAATAAACTTCCAAATACTTAGTTATTATTTTTAACAGAACTTAGCTTAATAAATTCAATGACTTTATTAAATGAGTATTTAAACCAAAAGGTGTATGAATGCGGATTATTTATAATGTCTAATTTTACTTCATCAATATCAATCCACCTATAATCTTCTACCTCATTTCCATTTGGAACTATTTCACCATCAAAAGTTCCAATAAAAACGTGATCATATTCATTTTCTATAAGATCATTTTCAAAATTCACTTTATATGAAAAACTAAATATCTCACTAAGTTCACATGTAAACCCCATCTCTTCTTTAAGCCTTCTATATATAGCATCTTCTAAATTCTCCCTGTATCTAGGGTGACTACAGCAAGTGTTAGTCCAAAGACCTCCTGAGTGATATTTTTCTTTATTTCTTTTTTGTAACAACAATTGGTTATTAGAATTAAAAATAAATATTGAAAAGGCCCTATGCAATATTCCATTAAAATGTGCTTCCATTTTTTCTATAGGTCCAATTTCCTTATCATTTTCATCAACCGATATAATATATTCTATCATTCAATTTTCTCCTTAGATAATATTTTAATTTTATTATACTATATTAGAATTTATATTAGCTTAAACTTAGATAATTGTCCATAATATCTCTAAAAACAAAAAGCAAAGATTCTTCAGTATAATTACCCTAAAAACTTGTTATTTATAGGGATAATTGAAACATAAAATCTTTGCTTTTCTGCTGTAAGCTTCATTTAAATTAATTTTTCTATTAATCTATTTGTTAACACCTTAAGAAGGTCTATAGTTTCATTAATCTCTTCAACTGTTATGTTGTCAACATGAATGCCGCAGGTTACAACTACATTTTTACTTAACTTTGAGGAAAGTTTCTGAGATACATATCTTGCTGCTTCATCATCTTTATGTCCTATTAAATTTAAAATTGACGTTGTGGAACTAATTTCACTTGAATCTGATAAACTTGGTCTTGGAACGCTCAAGGTTACGCATCCAATATGAGGAGCATCTCCTCCTGAAATTATTACACATAAATCTTCTCCTATTAGAAAAGTCTTAGCATTGACTTTTATTCTGCCTCTTTCTATAGTTAAATCCTGCATTATCTCACCTCTGAAATTTTTAATTTTAGCCTGTACTAATTTCTCCCCATCTGCGGAAACCATTTACTTGGATTCCAAATCTATCAAGAATTTTGCCTATGATATGCCTATTTAAATCCTCCATGCTGGTAGGTTTATTATAATAGGTAATCATTGGCGGCATAATAGTTGCACCTAATTCTGATAGAGAAAGCATGTTTCTTAGGTGAATTGTACTTAATGGGCATTCTCTTGCTACTATAACTAGATTTCTTCTCTCTTTAATTGTTACATCTGCGGCTCTAAGAAGTAAGTTATCAGAATAACCGCATACAATACCGGCAACAGTTTTCATACTGCATGGAACAATTATCATGCCTTCAGTTTTAAAAGTACCGCTAGCTATACTTGCTCCAATATCTTTTATAGAATAAGCCTTATCAGCTAAATTCATTACCTCTCTCGGTTCGTATGCTGTCTCTTGAATTATTGTTTCTTCCGCACCCTTTGAAATAACCAAATGGGTTTCCCATTCAGGATGTTCTCTTACTATTTTTAACAATTCTATACCTAATGGCGCTCCACTTGCACCACTCATACCTATTACTAATCTCTTTCTATTAACTTTTGTCATATATTCCATAATTGTTAACACCCTTTTATTATTTTATAGTAAGCATACAAATATATTTTAGTTATTATTTATTATTAAATAATTCTGAAACAAATCTGCTCGGATCCACATCCATAAATTTAGATCTTTGGAACTTATCTTTTAGGTGATATGGCACTGTGCAATCAAAAATAGTCTTACAGGCAATCCCCTTATCTATTATTGACGGACTAAAATCTGGACTATTTGAAGGATCTAATGGATGACAGCGGACACCAGGAATAAATATTGTATCAACATCACCCTGGTAACGTGTAGTTAATGCCCATAGTACATCATTACTATCAAATAGATCTACATCTTCATCAACCAAAAATACATGTTTTAGTTCAGGAAATGCTGAGAATGCAAGCAATGCAGCTTGTCTTTGTCTTCCTTCGTCACTTGGTTGACTCTTCTTGAATTGTAAGACAGCCATAAACTTACCACCACCTGAGGAATGAGCATAGACATTTAAAAGTCTTCCTGGCATAGCTTTTTCCACCATTTGAAGAATACTTGCTTCTGTTGGAATGCCAGCCATACTAACGTGCTCTTCACTTGACCCAATAACTGTTTGCATTATTGGATTTTTACGATGAGTTACAGCTTTTACTTTTATTACTGGTACCTTCGCAACAGCTCCACCTGTATAACCTGGAAATTCCGGCATTGCTTTTCCTGTGTTTGTATTTTGGTCTTCTCTAACATATACTCCAGGAAGCAGTTCTCCTTCTATGACATATTCAGCATTAGCAATCGCTTTTTCACCTATTGTCAGGCAAGGAGCTAACTCAACAGCTTGATTTCTAATGGCTCCCGCTATACTTAATTCATCAAAACCAAGTGGCGTTGTTGGAGGTTCAAAACAAGCAGCAATTTCAATAGCAGGATCAACACCTATGCTGACGGAAATTGGTAATGGTTTGCCTAATTTTTCTGCTTTTTCACGAAATACTCCCAAGTGACGAGCACCTGGTGTAAAAAACATTGAAATCTCATCCTTACTTTGTAAACATAAGCGATGTATTGTAATATCCGATTCACCGGTTTCTATGTCTGAAGCATAGCACATTCCCATAGTAATGTACGGGCCTGCATCTTCCTCTGTATTAGTTGGTGCAGGAATTAATTTTCTTATATCAAAACCTGGCTCATTTGCATAATGCACAATTTCTTGACACAAAGCTTTATCCTTAGAAACTGTCACTGGCTGTATTGGATTCTTAACAGCTTCATTTAATAGAAAACCTAGTCGTTCAGGTTTTTCATTAAGCAGTAATCCCACTCTTTCACGACTAGCCAAGAGTCCAATAATAACTTTTGCATCCTCATGTCCCTTTACATTATTAAATATCATAGCTGGTCCTTTTCTTGTTGGACGCATTACTGTTCCTCCAGCCCCAACATGACGATACACCCCTGATAACTCAGCAAGTGGTTCTACAGGTTCATCAGTTTCAATTAATTGTCCAGGTATTGCTTTTAACAATTCTATAGCAGAACGTAAATCTTTTACTTCTTGTTTTCCGCTTTCTTCAATCATTTTAAAAATTCCTCCTCAAAATAAGAACACTCTTAGGTACTAATTATATTTTCTTCTATGTGCCACAAGGTAAATAAACCATATAAATACTGTCATAAGGATCTAATATAGACATCCACGGCCGAAAGTAGACTTACACTCCGGTACATGTTTTCAAGCTTCAGCACTATAAAAACTTTTTATATGTGCCTTCAGCTTTGGAAACATATACCTGCGTATAAGTCTACTTTCTGGTGTGGATATCTATAGCCTCGACATATTTTTACTAAATCAGACTTTCATTTTATTATAGTCCTTCCTGCTATCTGAAACAATTCATAATAAGAAAGGATATATTCCAATAAGGAATGTTTAATAAAATCAAATGATATAAAACGAAAATAAAAGAGTTTGGATTAGCCAAACTCTTAATTAGTATTTAACATTTTCACTATATTGCATTAGTTCTTCAATACTTACAATTTTTCTTTTTTCAATTATATTTTTTAGTCTCTTACTTTTCATAAAATAGTTATTCCATACGTCATTTAGATCGAATATAAGAATACTACTTCTTCCCTTTTGTATATAACTGCAGTCTTTCTTCAGGTTATCTAATATGTTGCCTCTTGAAAATTCACCTTTATTGTTACCAATTAGATTCTTGACTATACTTTCAACATCTTCTAAATAAATCATATAATCTCCTTATATAAAATTTCTATATAAATACTATATATGCTAGTTTATATAATATTGATTATAAAAAAATATATTATTAATGAGGAATATATTTTTTTCTTAAGTCACCGCCTGAATTTTCTGCTGGAAGTTTGGCTTAAAATATTTTTACAATTGTATTTTAGATTTATTATTCTTAATCCATTCCTCAGTACATGAACTAAACTTTCTCATCATGTTAGAAGATTTTTTATGCGATAATGATACCAACGCTATAGTTGTAATAAACTTCTGTCTTAACTTAATAATTTCTATATCTTGATTGTTGAAAAATTCCACTACTTTTCTCATCAATAAGGCTACCCCTATTCCTTCGGATACAACGCCAATAATAGTTTCTATCCTACTATACTCATACAAAACACGCGGCTTAAAGCCTGATATTCTACATGCTTCCATGCAAATGTCGTACATACCCGGGCCAGAGTCTAAAAATATATAGTTTTCCCCTGAAGCCTGAGATAAATCTATACATGCATTTTGAGTAAAAGGATGACCTTTTGGAACTATCATTACTAACTCATCATCTATAAGTGGATTTATTTTATATTCTTCTCCTGATAAGGAAATTGTACGAATAAATGCTAAATCTATCTTTGAACTATCAAGTAAAGCTAATATTTCCGGACTATTAGCCTCAATAATATTAATGTCAATATCGCTATATTTCTTTGTAAAGCTTGCTATTAAGGAGGTTATACCATACTGACTCATTACTGGAATTGTTCCTATAGTTAAAGTTTTTTTGTTTTTCTCCTTATATGCATTCATTTTTATCTGCACTTTATCATATGACTCAATAGTCTCAATTGTAAAATCTAAAAATTCACTTCCTGCTTCTGTAAGCCTTACACTTCGTGAACTTCTCTCTAAAAGCTTAACTCCCAATTCATTCTCTAAAGCCTTAATACGCTTGGATAAAGAAGATTGAGATATACAAAGCTTTGATGCCGCTATAGTAAAATGTTTGTACTTTACAACTTCTAAAAAAAACTTCAATTGCTGAATTTCCATAGCTAATCCTACCTATTCTTTTTTAGAATACATTATACTAAACTATATTTAAAAATGGAATCTTTATCAAAAATACAGATAATATAGATACTCACACCAGAAAGTAAACATCTATCGGAGTGTAAGTTAATTTTCTGCCGTGCAACCCTATATTAAAAACTACGCATAAAAAGTGCATAAATTCCTGCGTTTCTATGCTGGAACTTTTATGCACCTTCATACTTTAATATGTCATTTCAACTTGAAGCTCTACACATTCTTTCACGTATTCTATATCTTATATTTGATGACTCCTTTGATCTATGAGATAGCACTAGATCTACAGCCTCCAAGGCATCCTCTTTTGTTACGTAATCACGCTCATAAAGAGCCGCAATAGTACATGCGGTTTCTTTTATAATAGTTTGAGCTCTATTCCAAGAAACAAAAGCTTCTATACAATATTTTGATATAAACCTCAAAATTGTACCTGAAATAGTAACATACTCAAGTGTCTCTTTAGCTTTTGCAATCTTATCTCTTAATTTATTTTCTTCATCACTAAATTTAATAATAAAATCAGCTGGATTCTTTTCAAACTCTTTTTTTCTTTTAATAATTTCTAATATTTCGTTATGTTTTGCATTTTTTTCCACTTCTATACATAACCCAAAGCAGTCTAATAATTTTGATCTTATTTCTCCTTCTTCTGGGTTCATAGTTCCTATAAGAACAAATTGTGATTTATGCGAATATGAATAATTCTCTTTTTTTAATATGTTAACTCCACTAGTTACAGTATTTGAAAGAATGTTTATAATACTCTCATTTAGTAAATTTATCTCATCTACATATATAATTCCTCTATTTGCTTTGGCTAAATCTCCTGGTTCAAATTTATACTTTTTTTCTTCATTCTTAATAGTATATTGATACTCTAAAGTTCCTGCTAAGCTACTCTCTATAGTTGAACTTGTAACTTCTACAAGGGGAGCTTTTTTCTTTATTATATTAATATGATGAAGGGCATGAAACTTTTTTTTACAGCTTTCGCAGATATAATTCTTATTTATGGGATCACAATTATAATTACAACCTTCTACTGTGTTTATTTCTGGCAGCAATGATGTTAATGCCTTTGCTGCAGTCGATTTAGCTGTTCCTTTTTTCCCATAAATTAAAACTCCTCCTATACGTGGATTTATAGCATTTAAAATCAATGCTTTCTTCATCTTTTCTTGTCCAACGATAGCAGTAAATGGATAAATTATTGAGTTAGGCATATTGGTACATCCCTTTCATTAATTTCTCAGTATCTGAAATAAACTTAATATTTACCATTATTTTCATTAAAACATACCGAACTATATCATAAGCTTTTCTCTTGATTATACTAAAATATGTCAATTTACTAAGGATAAAATATACATTCAAAGCATAATTTATCCTAAATATCACGTTTGTTAAAATGAGATTTATCGTTAATGTGGGATTCATTAACATGGGATTTATTAACAATTTAATGATTTTTAATAGCATATTTATCCTTAGTAAAGAGATGGGCTTTTTAATCAGTTCATAACCTTGTATTACTATTCATTCTATGGCAAAATACAAACATTTTTCGTAAATTTGTTATATTTACGATTTTATTATAATACGTTTTCACATTACATGTCAACGCTTTTTCGTAAGATTTGAAATTTTACTATTTTTCTGTTTATATATTTGTGATTTCAAAATAATTGTGTTATATTAATGCCATTATATAGGAACTATTAATACATTAAAATTTATGATAATATTTTATCTGTAAGAAAATAAATATTATTATTAAATTTAATAATTTACAACTCAACCTCTTTTTATTTATATTGAAATTTTATAAAATCATATTGCTAAATAAGGAGAACAAAATGAAAAGGTCAAATAAAGGAATAATTACTTATCTGAAAATTTTACAAAATGCTAAGGAGTTATTCTATGAAAAAGGATTTGCAAATACTACAGTCAAGGAAATTTGTAATCAATCTAACGTAAAGTTAGGGACATTTACCTATTACTTTAATACTAAAGAAGCTTTAATATCTGATATTTACGCAGAATATATAATGAAAATATATAATTGCATAAATCATGTTGAAAATCGAAAGATGAATAGTTTAGAGAAGAATACTATAGCTTTTTTTGTGTATGATGAACTAATTTTTAATGACCCTAATACCATTAAGTTTCATTATGATGTCATAACCAAATTGTCACTTTACATAATTCTCAGCAAAAATTTAAGAAGATTTTACCCTAGTTTTGTAAAAGACTTCAATCTTGGAATCGATGAAAAGGAAACTATTAGAATCTTTTCTGCAGACTTAGGTATAAGGCGTGAGTTCACTTTAGAATTCGTCGAAAATAACCTCTTCGACAGTTCTTTAGATATGTCTACTGCTATTTATACAATGGTGGGAAGACTTTTAAAAATCGATGAGGAAATTATGAATGAATATATAAAGAATGCTACTGAATTTCTAAACAAAAATTACTTGGCTCATATAAAATTGTTGATATAGCTAATGATTACACAATAATCCTATTAAACCCCAAAAACTATTATATTGAAATTAAAGATACTTTTAACAACATTGTAATGATATGGAATAATTATATTATATAGGGATTAGGGTTATAAGTATAGGAGATGATTCAATCATTACAGATTGATATGTATCATCTCCTATGTTTATATTTAAATATCAATATAGATTTTTAAATTTCTATTTCCGATGCTTCTACCCTGTTTCTTCCATTATGTTTTGCTCTATACAAGCAATCATCAGCTCTTTTAATTAACGAATTAATATTGTCATCATATTTTAATTCTGTTATTCCAACGCTAATAGTAATAGACAATTTATTACATTCAAATTTATATTTGCTAATTTTGTATCTAATTTTATCACATATCTCATAACCAACTTTCAGTTGTGTATTAGGCAGCAGTATTAAAAATTCTTCTCCACCAAATCTACCTACTTTTCCTTTGACATCTAATTCAATATTAATTAATTCGGCTACTTTTTCTAATACCTTGTCTCCAATTAGATGTCCATAATTATCATTAACTTTCTTAAAATGATCTATATCGACCATAGCTATACTAAGATAAGTACAATTCCTTATGACATTTTTAATTTCGTTTTGCAATAACTCAGTAATATATTTCTTATTACTTACTTTTGTTAACTCATCTTTAATTGAATCAATATATAGCCTCTCATTTAATCTTATTAATTCATTATTAACTTGCTTTAACTCATTTTGTGCAGTTACTAATTCTGTTATATCATATAACAATATTAAATATCCAACTATATAGTTTTTATATTTTTTAATTGCACTCAAAGACCCATAGTAATCAGCATTTTTATCTAAAATTTTATTCTTCAAATGTATTTTCAAACTTGATTCTTTTAAATCATAAAAATTGTATTTATCGATTTCTCCTATAATTTGATTAATAGGCATTCCAATTACTCTAGAAATATTGACATTCAACATTTCTAGAGCCTTTCTATTCATATCTACAATTTTTTTATTTTCATCAAGTACTATCATTAATTCATTCATATCTTCAAAGACATATTCTCGGGCAATAACCACTATATCCATAAATTTATATCGAATCATTCCATAAACTCCTACTATCACAGATATACAAAATGAAATTGAAGTAGTATCTAGATTATTATAAATATTTATATTGCCTATGAATAAGATATCAGTAACAATTGGGAAAAACATTCCAATTATCATTATTATAGCCTGTTTTTTTCGAGCATACTGTCTTGAAAATACAGATTTTATTAGTATTCCAATACTAACTGCATTCAATAAATAATTGTAACTAGCATTAATCCATAGCCAAAATCCTTTACTAAACATTAAAATTTTATATTTACCTACAGGCTCAAGATAGAAATTATATGAAAACCAATTATTATATCTTAAAGTTAAAACTACAATAGCAGTAATAGTAGGAATAATCAAAAGAAGATTTATCTTATTTTTAAAATTTCTTGCATCATACATTAAGCCCAATATTGTCATTAACCAAACTGCAGGTATATAAACTATAAATGCCATCTTAATTCCAAACCATATGATTTTACTATTCATGCTGTTTAATAATAAATTAACAGCATCCAAAGCATTCCATACAGCAACTAACAAAATACAAACAATGAAAGTTTTTACTCCTGGTATATTACGTCTTTTAAAAATAAAAACGGATATAGCAACTAAAGTAACTGCTAAAATGAATAAAATAAAAATATACAGGTCCATGAACTCCTCCAATATTTCTATATTACTGTCGTACAAAACTTTATGTTTTTATATAAATAATTTCTTGCTTAATTATATCATATTTAAATATTATTCTCTCATATTTTGAATTTCTCGTATATTTTATTAAATGTTCAATTTTTAAATATAAAAATAGTAAAATTTAAAATTTTACGAAAATTCATTGACATATGATGGCGATAAATATTATAATAAAATCGTAAACTTTAAAAATTTACGAAACATAAGAATATTTGTATTCTTTGCTAAAAAATTCTCCTCAGCCATGTGCTATGTATTCTTTGTTATTGGCTTTGCTTAACAAGTTAAGAAAACGTATCCAAGCTGAGTTGAAACATAATCAAATGTTAATGAAATATTTTTAGTCTTTGTTTCTTGTAAATAAGAAACTATTAAATAAGTTCCCCTTCATTACACTGATTACTACTCCCCCAAGTAGAACAGTGGAAATAAAAATAAATTTAAACGGTCTCAACCCTATATTATATGGGCTGAGACCGTTTAACCGTAGTAAATTAATAATATTTTGTTTATAACTTATAAAAATTTTTTTACAATCAACGTAATTAATATATTTAATAATATCCCAAATGATTTAGCTCTATATTCTATTGAATTGAGACTATTTAACCTCTTCTGGTAATTTACCAATCTTATAAATTAAAATTAAAACATGGAGGGATTCAATTGAAAAGTAATAAAGAAGCATATGATCAACATTTAAGAAGAATGGAAAAAGCAATATCATTGGAAAAAACCGACAGGATTCCTGTATTAATAACAACAGACTCTTTCTGGGCAAATCACATAGATGTAAAATTATCTGAGTTTTATGATAATGATGAGTTATCCAATCAAACCATACTTGATTCCTTCAAAGAGATGGGAGATGTGGATGCTATTGACTTCTGTTCTTCATATTCTCCAGAATTAAGACTTAGACAACTTTCAAGTGTTAAACTTCATAAACATAAACTTTTTAAAGATAAATCTTGCCATATTAATGAAAAAAAACTAATAACAGAAGATGACTATGATACTATTCTAAACAAAGGTTTTGAATACTTTTTCACAGATTATGTTCAGAATAGATTAAACATAAATGAAATATTTAAACAGCCTGAATATTTTTCAACAGCTCAACAAAAATTTAAAAAAGAAGGATACGTTGCATGCTCTACTGTATTTTCATCCTTTGAGGTGGATTATCTAAGTGCTGGACGTACACTTGAAAACTTTTCGAGAGATCTTCATAAAATTCCAGATAAAGTTTATGCTGTATTGGATGTCATACACGAGTACCATATCAAAAGTTTAAGACAACAAATACGAAATACAAAACCTTTTTCCGTATGTGTTGGTGCCGCACGTGGTGCCAGTCAATTTTATTCTAAAAAACATTGGGATCGTATCGTAGGTAAATATTATAAAGCAATTGCTGATATGGTAATCGAAGAAGGTTCTATTGTCCAATGGCATATTGACGGAGATTATGAGAGAGATCTTGACTTCTTCCGCAATTTTCCAAAGGGAAAATGTATTTTTGCTCCTGCTAGTATCATGGATCTTTACAAGATTAAAGAAGTACTGGGAGATGTTATGGCCATACAATGTAATACTCCTCCAGCTTTACTTACCCTTGGTACTCCTGACGAAGTATATGATTATTGTTCGAATCTTGTAGAGGATATGGGATCAGGCTTTATTATGGGCGCTGGTTGTTGTGTTCCATATAATGCCAATGCAGAAAATGTACAAGCTATGGTTGCAGCTGCAACAGGAAGATAATATAAAATATAAAACAAAGGGAGTTTTTAAAACTATGTAATCAGTTTAAAAAATATCCCTTTGTTTTATTATCCAAATTCATCTATTTTTTAAAAAAGTGACTGCTTCCTTTTTCTTCAAACATGTAAACTCCCCCACTCTACCTTATTAGATAAAACAATGTCACCTTTTTCAAAAACAAGGGTATATATTAAGTGAAAGGGGTTGATAAGTATGGCTGCAAAATCAACAAAGCTAAGCAGTGCATTAGTAATTAAGTACAAGGATGGTGTAGATGCCAAAGGAAAGGAAATAATCAAAAAGCAGAGCTTTTCCAAGGTAAAAACTACTGCTGTAGAGCAAGACATCTTTGATGCAGCGGTGGAAATAGGTAAACTGCTTGGTAAAACTCTAGATGAAGTCATAAGAGAAGATCAAAACGGAATAACAAACGCTTAATCAATTGTAAGTAAAGTAAGAGGGGGATATGTTTATGAGTAAAACACTAGTAATGAATTTTTTAAATGAGGCCGGCAAAAAGACTGCTGTAAGAATTAATAATGTAAAAGATGATGTAACTGAAGCGGAAACTAAAGCTGCTATGGATGTAATAATTGAAAAAAATGTATTCACAACATCCGGAGGAGACTTAAAGTCAAAAGATTCCGCTCAATTAATTGACAAAAGCACATCTGAATTCAATGTAAAATAAAATAACTATTTCATACAAACAGAGAAGAATTTTTATAATTATTCTCTGTTTTTTATATTTCAGCAAAAAAGTTTCAATATCGCAGTTTTTTACAGATTATTCAAGAAAATTGTCATACAATAATTAGGAAATTTCTTTTAAAAATCGCAACAAAAAAGTATAAAAATGGATATGTATAGTGTACTAGCAATTATTTTAAATGAAACCGCAAATTATAATTTGCAAGATAATTGCTTTAATTGCTATATTAATGAAAATTTTTGCAGCAAAGGGGATAGTAAAATGAAAATTGAAAAACTACAAAGACTAATTAACGGTGTAAAAAATAAGGAATCTGATTGTATTATCGAATTAAACAACATATTCAAGGATTATGCAAAAAGTATATATACTTCTTATATAGGAAAAACATATGGAAATCAATATGAATTTGATTATATAAGTGAGGTAAATACCAAACTAATTAATGGAACTTATACCTTTGATGGAAAAACAGATAAAGAATTTTATGCTTACATGAACGCTATTATAAGAAATTGCGCTTCAAAACTCCTAAAGAGCTATATTCAACCTTTCTACAGAGTAGCCTCTCTAAATGAATTCTCTGAAAACATAAGTGTTTCAACTTCAATCGAAGAATATGTTATTTCAAAAATATCTAATGAAGAATTAATCTATGACCACTTATTTACAGACCTAAGCAAAGAAGAAAAAAATACTGTCACCTGTAACCTAAAGGAAGAGGAAAGCATTTATGAATATGCAGAAAGAAAAGAGTATAAAACAGTAACGGTAAGATCCTATATGAGCAAAGCTGTCAGTAAAATGAGAAAGTATGCAAAAGCTCATCATCTGTCAGAAAAATACCTTATACACTATTAGAGAGGAGGGAATAAAAATAAATAAGCTAGACCTAATTGAAACCATAAAAGAAGCTCAAGCTGGTAATTCAAGAGCCTTAGAATATATTTTAAATAAGTGCAAGCCTCTAATAATGAAAAGTTCATTAGAAATTTATATAGATGGCTATGAAACTCAGGATTTAGCTCAAATAGCCAGTATAGCTTTAATTAAGGCCGTAAATAAATATGATTGCAGCAGATCGCCAGGATTTATCGCTTATGCTAAAAAAATAATAAAAAATGCTCTTAACGATGAATTAAGAAGATTTCTTAATAAAAGAAATGATAAAAAATTCAAATGCAGTTTAAATAAGTTAAATGAAGACGGCATAGAACTCCTTGAAATTCTAGCATCAGATGTGAATTTGGAAGCTGAAATAATCCTTAAAGAGGAAATAATTATACTTAGAAAAGCATTATTTACCCTAAACCCAAAAGAACTAGAAATTGTAGATTGGTTTTACTTTAAACAAAGATCTTTGAAGGAATATTCAGAGATAAAAGGTTTAAAGAAAGCAACGGCTATTAAAAGAAAAATAAGAGCAATAGAAAAGCTAAAAAAATATTTCTCAACCTCAAAAGTTGAAAGATGAAACTGGAGGGATTCAACTTGGATAATACATTAATAAAAGATGAAAATATAATGATATTTCACCCTAAGCTTGCAGAGCTTTTGGGACTTAATGAGAGTATAATTTTAAATCAAATTCATTATTGGATAAATAAAAAAACTAACATAATAGATGGTATGTCCTGGGTGTACAACAGCTACGAGAATTGGCATAAACAATTGAGTTTTATCTCTACAAATACAATAAAAAAGGCTATAAAAAACCTTGAAGACATGGAGATAATTCTATGTGCTAACTTTAATAAATGTAAAATGGACAAGACTAAATGGTACACAATAAACTATGATAAACTCAAAGCTTTTCTTGAAAAGCATAAAGATACGACCGATAAAGATGAACTATCGATAACCATAAATGATGCAATGGAAGATAAAAATATGCACTGCAGTGGATTAAATTTAGCTGAGGATGTGAATAATTCTGGCCAAGCAATACCAGAAACTACTACAGAAACTACACATAATGATGATGCTATAAAGGAAAATGCCTCTACAGCCTTAGAATCTCGCAAAGCACAATCATCCGATGTGGAAAAGGTTTTAAATATACTTCCTGAAAGCAGTTCTTTCAAGGATATAGTAGAGTTCTATATGAAAAATATAAGCTTTCCCGGAGGTTATGAACTTGAAAGACTTAAATATCTTTTGGAGGAATTCAAAGACCCTGAGCTTATAATATTTGCCATACAACAATCTCTCCAAAACAATGCAAGAAACCTAAGATATATAGAAAAAGTTTTATACAATTGGATGGATAATGGAGTTAAAAATAAAATTGATGCAGAAGCTTTTACTGAAAGCTTCAGAAAATACAAGGAGGAGAAAAATTATGGAAGACTTACAGGCGACCCTAGGAAGAATAGAGGAAGTCATCCAAAGACTGCGACAGAAAACAAATGGACAGGCTACAAACCTCCAGAGCCAAAAATCTCAACAGCTTCATATGGACAAGAACTTATTTAACTCTTGCACTATATGCGGAGGCAAAGGGTTTATTATAAAACATAATTCAAGTGGGCAGGATACCATTATCTTCTGCACTTGCAGAGAAATAGATAAAACAAAACTATTGTGGAAGGTTTCTGGAATAGAAAAAGAAAGAAACAGACTTACTTTTGGCAGCTATAAACCTTACAATGAAGCCTCTAAAAAAGCTAAAGGTGCAGCTATTGCCTACTTTAAAAATTTTAACAGCATAAAATCCAACAGAAGAAACAGCATAGCATTTTTGGGACAGGTTGGCAGTGGAAATTATCGAAAGTTTTATGTTATCGAAAGAAATGAGAGTTTATTATTGATATTTAAGCATCAGTACTTTGATTTCTTTCGATAATACTTCAGAATGTAATTACTATTCTATTCAAGGAGGTTATTATGGAAACTAAGTTAACAATTAACGAGCTTGCCACAAAAGTAGTTGAGGAACTTAAAAAAATGAACTATGCCAATAATACAGTCTGTCAGTTTCGAGCATCTTTTAACAGAATTTTATCTTTTGCAAAAGAACATAATGAAATTTATTTTTCTGAAGAACTTGGCAGACAATATCTTGCCGAAAAATACGACTGTGCAATTAATTACTATCTGCAGTCTTTTCCACAAAAATGTAAGCATGCACTTCGTAGTGTGAGAATGTTAGGAGACTATCAGATTCATGGTATAATCATCAGGCGGATTGTTAAAAAGAAGAATTACATTAAACCACCTCAGTTTGAGCAAGTACTAACTGCATATGAGAAAGAATGCCAAGATAATGAGTATTCTATTCGTGGAATGCGAACAAGGCTTCAGAGACTCTTTTTCTTCATAGACTATCTGCATTTAAAAAACATAAAAGATCTTAATGAAATAACGCCTAATATTATTACTGATTATGTTAAAACCATTTATCATCATCATGAAAAAAGCATTGCAGCAATTCTTACAACTCTTAGAATGTTTTTAAGGTTTTCGTATCATAAAAAATATACTGAAAAAGATTTATCTTTGATTGTTCCAAAACAAAATAAATATTATTATCCGGCTGTACCTTCTACTTGGAAGCCGGAGGCAGTAAAACATATGCTAGAATCCATTGATCGTGGAAATCCTTTGGGCAAACGGGATTATGCTATACTGATTCTTGTTGCTAAACTAGGCATTCGAGCTGGAGATATTAAGGCTATGAAACTTACGGACCTTGATTGGAAAAACATGGCTATAAATATTATTCAAGAAAAGACCAACGTTAAAGCTAAATATCCTATACTTAATGATATAGGATGGGCGCTGATTGATTACTTGAAGAACGGACGTCCTGCAAACTGTGAGTCTCCTTATTTATTTGTACGTCTAAATGCACCATACGAACCTTTCGGCAAAAATGCAAATATGAATAACATCATTACAAAATATACACGAAAAGCTGGCATATCCATCCCTCCGGGAAACAGGCATGGGCTTCATTCACTCCGACACGCATTAGCAAGCACTCTTCTTGCACAAGGTACGCCTCTTCCTGTTATAACAGAAATATTAGGACATATAGATTCAAAATCTACCGCGGTTTATCTTCGAACAGATATGGATGGATTAAAAGAATGTGCACTTAATCCGGAGGAGGTGTTTGATTATGAAAGATGAATTTAACTTTTATAGCGTGTTTGCTGATTCCATAGCAGGCTTTATCAGCGAGAAAAAGGCAGTTGGCTATAAGTTTGAAAAAGGTACTTCCATGCTCAAAAGGTTTGATAGTTATGTATGTTCTTTTCCAATTTTAACAAAAGAGTTAACCAAAGACATTGTTTTAAATTGGACGAAGCGTTCTCCATATGAGACAATTTCAACTCAAGCTGGTAGAATATCATTGCTACGTGGACTCGGAGAATATATGAATCGTATGGGTGAGCAAGCTTATATATATCCAAAAGGAATGATTACAATTAATCGTTACCCGTATACACCATATATCTTTTCAAAAAAAGAAATGATGTTAATATTCTCAGCTTGCGACCGATGTTCTGTTGCTAAAGAATCTCCTTATCGACACCTAATCCTCTCATTGCTTATTAGGATGCTTTATAGCTGCGGACTTCGAGTTTCGGAAGCATTAAATCTAAAAATTGAAGATATCAATCTTTCAGATGGTACTCTCTATATTAGATGTACAAAGTTTGGAAAAGAAAGAAAGCTTCCCATGTCAGACGCTCTTACAGAAAGATGTCGTAAATACTATGGCATTGTCCTTGTGAGACAATCTAACTGCACATATTTTTTTCCGTCTCCTTTTGGCGGAAACTATAAAAGTAGTACTATTTATAAGCTATTTCGTGATATTCTGTGGGATGCAGGTATATCTCATACTGGTAAAGGTCCAAGATTACACGATCTGAGACATACTTTTGCTGTTCATTGTCTTAAGAAATGGGTCCTTGATAAAAAGGACTTAACTAATTGTTTACCATATTTATCTATATATCTAGGTCACGAGGATATGCGTGGAAGCCAGCGTTATCTTAAACTTACAGCTGACTTATATCCTGATATCATTAAAAAAGTTGAAGATAACTGTTCTTGGTTAATACCGGAGGTGAAGGTAAATGAAACAAACTGATTTTGCCAAAATACTTACTCGTTATTTAGCAGAGTTTCTTCCGGGGCAGAGGAATGTTAGCTTAAACACAATTCGTTCTTACAGAGATACGTATAAACAGATGCTTGGTTTCTTTAGTAGTATATTGGGAATCAAGGCAGAACGCATTACATTCAAAGATACAACTGCTGATCATATTAAGGAATTTCTTGTGTGGCTAGAAAAAGAAAGGGGCATAAGTATTAACACAAGAAATCAAAGGTTAGCAGCAATTCATAGTTTTTTTCGCTATGCACAAGGTGAATATCCTGAAATTTTGCATGAAAGTCAACGAATACTTGGTATACCATTTAAGAAGCGCAATCATTCAACAGTTGAATATCTAACAAAAGAATGCTTGAAAATATTTTTAGAACAGCCAGACACATCTACAAAAAAGGGACGACGAGATCTTGCAGTAATATCTATTTTGTATGATACTGGTGCTCGTGTTCAAGAGTTGATAGATCTTAAAGTCTGCAACGTTAGACTTCAAAAGCCTGCTACAATTACCCTAACGGGCAAAGGTAATAAAACACGTTGTGTGCCATTGATGGATAAAGTCAGTCAGATTTTGCAGTATTATATGGAAGAGAATCATTTGTTGGATAACGGTAGGCAACAGACCTATCTTTTCTACAACAGCAGATACGAATGCTTTACCCGTCCGGGCATCACATATATATTGAATAAATATTTCAAACAGGCAAAGAACACATATACTGAAATCATTTTTCCCAAAACAATTCATCCACACCTTATTCGGCATACAAAAGCTATTCATTTACTAGAATCAGGTGTAAATCTGATATATATTCGAGACCTATTAGGGCACGTAAGTGTGACTACAACAGAAATTTACCTAAGAGCAGAAACCGAATTAAAAAGAGTTGCATTAGAGAATACTTATCCGGAAGTTGTTACGCAAAATATACCTTTATGGACAGAAAATACAGAATTACTTCAATGGCTTGATGATTTCTGCCGCTAATTTATTATCGAAAGATTTTTAATCAACACTTACTGAATTATCAAGTGCTCATTAAGAATCTTTCGATAAACAAAATCTTTCGATAATTTCCTTTATAGAAAGTTTTACATAACGGAAAAACTCACTTAAGTGTTGCTATAGGTTTGAATCTTTTAAGTAAAGGTATTCCTGTAGTATATATGTCCTATAGAGATGAAATTTTAAAGCTAAAACAGAACATACTGGATGAAGAGTTTTACGTTAACTGCTTGAGGAAATACAAGGTTTCTTCAGTTCTTATCATAGATGATTTATTTAAAGGCAAGATTAATGATGCAGATATTAATATAGTTTTTGAGATTATAAACTACAGATATATGAATAATCTCCCTATTATTGTATCTTCTGAATTTACTGCAGAAAGATTGCTGTTTTTTGATGAGGGGGTTGGAAGCAGGATTATTGAGATGTGTAAGGATTATATGGTGGAGATTTTGGGAAAAGAGAATAACTTTAGGATAGAGGGCTAAAATAGCTCTCTATCCTCGAATTTTTATGCTATTTTCTACATTGGCAGAAGAATGGCGAAAGATTTCTGACCTTACTTCAAACTGTAGTGAAAATGTTTCTTTTAGTGGATGTTTGATAACATATTTTTTATCCATACCTTAGCTAAAAGCTAGCAAAATAGTCCTTATCAAATTGATCTAAATAATATTTTTTATTTTGGTAGTTATTTATCACATCTTCTATATAATCACACACTTTTATATAATCTGCTTCATACAAGGTTCTACCTTCTTTTATAGTTTTGAATTGAAGTGTGATAGGTGCCTTTTTTAAATTTATAGTATCAATATTCTCTATTTTAAGTAATTCCGTAAGATCACCAGCAAATTTCATTTCTTCTAGATCATTTATATCTTTATCATAAAGTATAGCAAAATCAATATCGCTATCCTCTCTTTGATACTCAGTCCCATATGAACCTATTATCCATGCTCCTAAAACATTAGGCTGCTCACTAAAGTATTTTTTTAAGCTTTCTATTTTATTTTCTATATTTAGCACAGTATCACCTCCAGATCCTTTTTTATTTTCCTAAGCCTTCATTAAACATTAACTTAAAAGATAGTTAACAACCAGCTCTATCTTTTCGCCATCTTCAACTACTTAAACATTATAATTTTCAGTCGTTTCAGCAATTTCTACCGCATCTTGGTATTCTGATGTTATGATAGAATCATATTTTTGTTTTATTTTAGTCATAAATTCTGGCAATTTCTGCATTAAGATCATCATATGTTTTAATTTGTTTCCTGCTGATTTATCCATTGCCATATCATAGTCTACACTTTTTGTTAATTCATCTATATAAGGTATTGCTTCTGCTTGTCCTATTGAGAATGCATTCACAGATTTGAAGAGCAAATCCCTATCAATTCCCCATCTATCTGCTAAGTCATCAATATTGGCTTTTAATTTCTTCTGTTTCCAAATATCAAAAGCTTCATCAAAATTTAAATTATAGGACAAATTTCCAGGTACTAATTCAGTATCTACAAATTCCTTTAGCAGATGCGCTTTATTATCTTCTCCCATATCACTCAGTTCTTGAATTTGCTCATAGATTATACGGAGGGTTTCCACATCTACCCTTTGAATCCCACCTACATTACTTACTTTCGAACCAATCAACTCAAGTATATGAGCTGCATCAATTACTTGAGTTCCTGCAAGCTTTGTTTTTCCAACAAGAGGTTTAATAATACTTGGAATAGGCTCACCAGTTTCACCATTTCTTATTAAATTTTTATATGCTCCTCTATATTTTAACCAAGTATGCTCATCAATACCAAATGCACTATCATCCCATTTATATTCATAATATTGCTCCACTAAATTCAACTGTTCAGCTGCATCTTTAAAAGCAAAAATAAACTTGTCTTTCTCTTCCTTGTGATCTTTTATCTCTTGCCATTTTGAAGGATCTGGTAGTGACTCAACCATTTTCAAAGCATTTATTCTGAATTTTTCAACGGCTACAATGTATGTATCAACGATTGCTTTACTACTACTTCCACCACTACCGTATAATTTTAATGCAGTTTCTACTGTTTGTTTTGTCATCCTTGGATACTGAAAATTAACTATTGTTCCAAACTCTTTATTTTTACCAAACACACGGTTTGTCCTAGAATATGCTTGGATTAATCCTTGCAGTTCCAAAGATCGATCTACATACAATGTATTCAACCTTTTAGAATCATATCCTGTAAGCAATTGATCTGCCACAATCACAAGGTCTATATTCTTTTTATTACGTCCACTTCCACCACGAGTTGCACGTTCCACTAGGTCTTCAAAATATGCATCTTCTCCACGTTTTTTATCACCTGCAATAAATTCAATACCTGTAAACTCAGAGTAATCTTTAAACATTCCTTCAATAATTACAGGAGAAATATTATCTGGATCATTTTCATTACCAAAACTAAATGTCATGGCGATATTTAGTTTTTCTCCACGCTCATTTAATTGTTTCTTAAATTCATTGTAAAATTCAATCACCCGATTTTTATATGCAACTGTTAAAATAGCATTAAATTCTCTCCCCTGAGACTGAATTTTCCAGTTATTTAATATTTCCAGAACAACTCTTGGAATATGTGTTTCATCTTGATATGTTAAAATATTTTTTTTACTAGCTTGCATTTCCACTTCTGCTTCAGACCATTCTTGTACCTTACGCTCAATATCTCTACAGCTAAGTTCAGGGTGCTCTTCTTTGACTTTTTCTACTAACTGTTCTCTTAAATCATCATAACTTTTGAATTCACCAGTATTTATATAATCTACATGAAACCCTAAAACATTTCCATCTGAAATTGCCTCGTCAATGGTGTATTGATGAAGTTTTGGCCCAAATAGCTTTTCAGTAGTGTTAATTACTTCACTTTTCTCATTTATTTTCCCTTTAATATTATTTTCATCAAATAAAGGTGTTCCCGTAAAACCGTAGAAAAGACCATTTTTTCTAAAATAATTTTTAATTGATCCCATCATCTGTCCCATTGTTGTTCTATGGGCTTCATCTATAATAAATACAATTCTTTTATCTGCCAAAGTGTTGTCCTTAGCTTCTTCTAATTCCTTTACAAGTGAATTAAGTTTAAATGTTGTTGTGACTACAATGCCTGATTTCTGTAATTTAAGTTTATCTTTTAATTGATATGTATGTTTTGTTTCATCAACCGTTACTGGCTCATAAACTGCATAGGCCTTAAATTTACTCCTAGTAGTCTTATCCAATTCTCTTCTATCCACCAAAAATACTACCTTATCAAACCCTGCACGTGTAGATAAAAATAAGGCTGTCTTAAAACTAGTAATTGTTTTTCCAGAACCAGTTGTGTGCCAAACAAATCCTCCATGAGGTATACCATCATTATCCCATCCAAAAGCAGCACCTTCTACTGCTTGCAATGCGTAAACCTGATAAGGACGCATCAACATATGTTTTCTATTTTCCTCTTCTTCAGCCTCATCAATGACTAAATAATCTCCAACCATTTGATGTGCCATAGGTATCATCAGAAAATGTTCAATAACTTTCTGCCAATTATTTATGGTTTTATTATCTTTATCTGCCCAATGAAAAACAAACGCAGGGTTAAAATCCTTAATAGACTTTGGTGTTGCAAAATAACGAGTTTCAATCTCCGTAGTAATTACCATCATCTGTGAGAATGCCATGAAGTTATTACAGTATTCGCCATCACTATAATACCTTTTAAACTGTCCATAGGCTTCATCTAAGGACTTGTCAGTACGTTTTTGTTCTATATTAATTAGTGGTAATCCATTGATTAGTAATACTATATCAAATCGATTACCACTGGGAGTTACTACCTCCCTTGCAATACGGTAACTTGAGTCACCTCCTCTTACCTCAGCTTTTTTGAGTATTGTTAAAGTAATCTGTTTCCTGGTTATATTAGGATTATCATCACGGTAAATTCCATCAATTTTTCCTTTTGATTCTTCAATTGATAATATTTTAGCAGCTTCATAGCTATTGCTGATTTGCCCCACCTTAGCCATTACCTGTTTAAATTCATTATCCGTTAATTCTACACCTTCAAGTTGATCCGCATTTATGCGATTAAGCTCACCTCTCCAATGATTAATTAGGTCAGATACCGTTACTTTCTTCTTATTTCCGTTTAAGTGATCCAGAGCCTTCCATTTGTATTTTCCTAGTTCTTTCACAAAGTTCTCCTGAAAAGCCCTTTCAGAAGCATTTTTAGGTGCATTACTCATACCTTAAACTCCTCTCTAAATAAACATTTCATTTAAGTATGCTTTCTTTATATTTTGCAGTTTTTCAAGCTTACGCTGATGGATGGTGATAAGGTCACCAAGGTGTTCCAATACATTTACAATTTGGTGCTGTTCTTGTTCAGACGGATATTTTATATCCATTTCTGAAATCATTTCATATCGAACAGAATCCACTGAAGTTTTTGCAGTCATAGACATAACTCTTTTATAAAAATGCGTTGAAAAATAATAGTAAAAATATTTTCCAGATACGCCATTGTAAAAATCAAACATCCTATAAACACGCTGGTGCAGATCATATTTTCCTTTTACATAATGAAACACTTTTCCAGTTCCAACACCATCACCAACTGTTAATACAGCTTCCTCATCATATAAGTATCTATTACTCCTTTCAATGATAGGTGAGCGAACATAAAATGGATACTCACCATTCTCAATTTTATCTTGTGTATTACTCTTTCCAGTTGATATTGAACATATATCCTTAACCTTACGCTGTTCCCAATCGTCAGTAAACCCAGCAAATCTTAGTTTTGGCTTACATCCTCTTTCATCGGGAAACATCTCCATAAGATATGCTTTTTTTAATGCTTTCATCTTTTCTAACTTACACTGATGAAGGGTGATAAGGTTATCGATGTTGTCAAAAAAAACGCCTAGCTTCCTTTGCTCGTTGCTATCACTTGGAATAGATACAACATAATTAGATACATCTTTCTTAGTTAATTGAGGCTGAGCACTACCAAAACTAATTAAATCTATTTGCTTTTTACCTAAAGGTGATTTTAGAAATTGTGCAACAAAACAAGGCATAACAAAATCCTTAGAACGTAAAATTAGCATACC
The DNA here is from genome assembly GCF_019207025.1 of Clostridium thailandense. Lineage (GTDB taxonomy): Bacteria > Bacillota > Clostridia > Clostridiales > Clostridiaceae > Clostridium_AM > Clostridium_AM thailandense. The sequence continues at coordinate 26,871 of NZ_JAEEGC010000134.1, forward strand.
AGAATTAATGCGTGCAAATGGTACTTGTTGCTGAATAGCCTTGTTATACCAAGCAATATGACCAATTGAACCTCTTGATGTTAAAACAATGTCGTTCAAAAGCAACTTACCATTTCCCATACTATTGGATTTTTCTTCAGTTATATATTGAGTATCATCAAACATAAAACCATTCGTTGTCACATTAGAAGCACTAAGAAACAGGGTGTGCCCTATTTCTTGAAATTCATTCCCATTAGGGTAATTATTTCCACGATCACCATCGAGTACATCTGCTATTTCATTCAACTTACACTGTTCCCAAGCTTCAGCATTTTCGAACTCTTTAAATCTCCTTTTCGGTACGTTTTTCTTATTTTCACTCATTATTTCACCACCAATTCCTTCTTAAGTGCTTCAAATTCACTCATCAAACTATCTATTTCCATATCTATATCTGGCAGTGTACTTGCATAACGCTCTTGTAGCATAGTTAGTGTGTTTAATTCAGCTTTAAGTGGAATTTGTACTAGAGATACCATTTTGTCAGCAGTATATCCAAACCATTTTTTATACATTAGCTTATCTATTTCCTCATCTGTTAATACTAAAATACGTTCTTGAACTGCATTCCTAAGCTCATTTTCTTCAGATTTTATGTCTTTAGTAAGTGAAGATTTCTTATTTATTAATGTTTCAACCTTTTTTAGTAACTTATATTCTTCTGAATCTTTTTCAGCTTTCTTTAACTCTTCCTTTAATAATTTATTGTCGAAAGCATCACCCGGTTCATCATGCTCGTTCTTTTTCAAAGCATCATATAAAGCATTATTTTCTTCACTATCTTCAACTTTTGCAGCTTCTACTAAATCAGCTAATTCTGACTCTATCTCTTGGATGGCATTTCTTTTATTTTCAATTGCCTCTAATTCTACACTATAGAGTTCCTTTGCAATCAAAACACTCGGAATAATACTTCCAACCCATCCATCTTGTTCCTCTCGTTTATTACTTCCTGAACCTTTTGTTATCATATTAGGTTCACGGGTACGGCCTATCTGATAAAATCCACTACTGGCAATAAGCTCTGTATCATGTGATAATGCATCCTTCCAAATTTCTGCAATAATCTGATATCCATCATATACATCAATATACTTATAATCGGACAAGATTTTCTTGATACTATCAAGCATTTCTTCCATAAGATTTACAATATCAGTGGATTTATCAACATTTCGTAAAACATCCCAATATTGCTTTATATAATTCTTTGTTTTTGTCCTAATTTCATCCGACATAGTAATAATGCTAGCATCATTTAGAATCTCGCTTGTTAATTCACTTATGGGCTTTGTAAGAGTCACATATCCAGGACGAATTGTTTGCAAACAGCTATTCAAGACGTCTGGAACAAGTACTTGTAAAACTTTTAAATCATCGATATTTTTTTGTGGAATTCCACCTAGCAGGTGAGCATCTACATCTTGACTAATCTCTGTATCCATAGCTTCAACGTACCGTGGAATATTCATATTATATTCATTTCCCTTGATTTCTTCACGTGTAGCAAGGTGACTATATCCTGGTATCTCTGCTTTTTTCATGTACACATCCACTATTTTTGCAATGTCTTTTTCCTGAAGTACATTTTGTTTTCCTACTTTAATAAAACCATTTGATGCATCAATAATAAGTACTGGAGCATCAATTTTACGATTCTTTTTTAATATTATAATTACAACTGGAATTCCTGTATTTGTAAACAGATTATTTGGTAACCCGATAATTGCATCAATACGACTCTTATCTAATAATTTTTTTCGAATATCTCCCTCTGAAGATCCACGAAATAATACCCCATGTGGTAATACAATTGCCATAGTTCCATTTGTTCCTAGGTGATATAATCCATGCAGTAAAAATGCAAAATCTCCTTTTGAATCTGGTGGTAAAGCTCCTACTAAATCAAAACGTGGATCACTTACCTTTAATCCTGCTTTATTCCAATTCTTTGCTGAATAAGGTGGATTCATAGTAACTGCATCAAATTGCACTCCTTCATTAGGATTTGCTGGATCTTCTGGCCAATCTTTAGAAAGAGTATCACCATTTTTTATGGTCATTTTTTCCGGACGCACTCCATGAAGAAGAAGATTCATACGAGTTAAATTATATGTAGCTGTATTTTTTTCTTGACCATAGTAAGCCAAATCTTTTTGAACATCCTTATTCAAATGCTTTTTAACAGTCAAAAGCAATGATCCCGACCCAACTGTTGGATCATATATTGATTTAATATCTGACGATTTTGCAACTATCTGAGCCATAACCTCACTTACTTGGTGTGGGGTATAGAATTCTCCAGCCTTCTTCCCAGATTCCATTGCAAACTGACCAATCAAATACTCATAGGCATCTCCAAGCACATCCCCTTTTTGAAGTGCTACCATGTTAAGGTCAGCAAATAAGAGTATAAGTGCTTTAATATTTTTACTTCTTTCATTTAAATTGCTGCCTAAAGCTGTGTCTGTCAAATCAAGAGTAGAACTAGAAAATAGTCCCTTAAAATCACTAGCATCTCCTGATACAGCTATTGTTCTTTCAAAATTGTTGAGGCTATCTGTAACCTTTTGAACTTCAAAATCTCCCGAATTAATATCTTTGAGCCATGTTTGATAAAGATATTCTGGAGATACATAATACCTAAGCACACCTTGGATCATTTTTTCAACGCCATCTCCATATTCAGTCTTAGCTTTAGCATACTCATCCACCAATTCATTCTCCGATAGTTGACCTAAGCCTGAAGTTACTTTAAAAGTCTCCAAAGTTTTATCGCTTAAAAACTTGTAGAACATAAGCCCAAGCATATAATCCTTATAACGGCTTGCATCCATGGAACCTCTTAATTCATTTGCTCCATTCCATAATCTTCTTTTAATCTCTTCTGATGTAATCATTATTTTATCTCCGTTTCTTATTATTTCAATTATAAAATACCATAAGCTGCTAAACTAAATATTATAAAATCATTATATTTCTCCATACGACCATCAGCTCCAACTTTAGTAAAATAAACTGTTAACAATTTATTCATACCCATATGAGTTTAATCAATCCCTCTGATGTTTTAAATTTTTTCCATTTTCATTGTAACATAATTCTTTAATTTTTTTAAGATTCTCTTGCCGTATATTCATTATTTTGTATATATTTGCAAATTGATGCACTAACAACAGCAAAAGCCCTTGAAATCAAGGACTTTCTCTATGTATCAATACAGTAAGTAACTACTCTGCGTTGTGTAATATTTCATTTTAATGCCAATTCTGCTTTTGTTACAAAACTCGCGATTTTATCCCATAAATAAACAACATATTAAATAATATTATATTTGGTATACAATCCATCTTTGTTTCCCTATATAAAGTTTTTGATAAGTATCTGTTCAAGGTAATCATTACTCCTCTATTGAGTCCTTTAAAGAAGAAATAAAGTATCTCTTTTCAACAGTTTTTTACCTTTAATTTCACATTCATGTATAGCCTTTTTCAGAAAAAATATAGATAGACTACAACAGCCTATCTAATACGTGCTAGAATTCTTCAATTTTACAACTATGTTCTTTTTCCTTTGAGTTATAACATATTGCTACTAGTAATATCTTCTTATCTTCATTCTCTTTTTTTAATTTTTCCATATATTCTTTTTCTCTAATTTGCTCTATTGCTACCTCTGGTAATTCATCCTTCTTAAGTTCAACTATAAACGCAATATCATTCTTTCGTCTAGGATAAAAAACAAAATCAGCATATCCTTTGCCAGTTTTCTCTTCCCTTTCTATTCTATACTTATCTCTAGCAGAAAGATATGCTAAGGTTAGGACACAGGAAAGACTATTTTCATCATTATACTGAAGTATTGGTATTTCTGAGTTATGAATATCATGTAGTATCTCTTCCACAGTTTTCGTATCTCCGTTAACTGTTGCTTTCAACATTCTTTTTGAGTTTTCTAATATCTTTGAAACATAACCAAAGGATTTATCCTTTAATGCCTTTTCAAACTCCTTCATAAGTTCTTTATTAGGAATTCTTAAATATCCATCATGATATGATAAAAATCCAAGTACTATCATAGCAGAATATATTTCTTCCTTAGTTCTTGGTGCTCCTTGCCCAGCTCTAAATTCCTCGTCTATTATAATATCAATTTCCTCACCTGATACCATTTCTATAACATCATCCCTAATTTCTAAAGTATTGTACTTAAGATATTCTGTTACTTCATCCATAGCACCAGTATTAGTCCAATAACTTTCACAATGGTTGTTTTGAAGGGACTTAACTACTGAGCGTGGATTATATATTTTAATACCTTTTGCGGTTAAATATCCATTATACCAACTTTCAAGTTCTTTAAATTTCATTTCATTATTTTTGTCACATAACCTCTTAACTTCATCTTCTGTAAATCCAAAGTATTGTCCAAACATTCTATCCTTTAAAAAAGTAAACTCATCAAACATATTTAGTGCTGAACCACTTGAATACTTCTTTATTGGAAGAACTCCTGTCATATAGGCTAAAGCTACATAAGGCTGATCCTTTAAAAGATTTCTTAAAAACTCTAAAAAATCATTCTGATTTTCTTCAAAAAGATTATTTGTAAAAATATAATCCCACTCATCTAAAACAAAAATAAATTTTTCTTGAGATTTTTCAAAAACCCTCTTAAGGCTATCGCTATTATATATATGTTTTATATCAAAAGAATCTACTAACTCTTTTTTTAATTCATTTATTATATTATTTATATACTCTTCATAAGTTTTCATATTATCAGGAATTTCATTGAATGATATATTTATCACATTATACTTATTTAAATGTTCACGATAAGTTCCTGATTTACTTATATTAAGATTATCAAATATATCTTTTGAATCTGATGCCTTAGAATAATAAGCACTTAACATATTAGCAACACTTGATTTTCCAAATCTTCTTGGTCTTGTTATGCATATATAATTACTAGCTGTATTAATAAGCTTATTAGTTTTTTCTATTATCATTGATTTATCAACAAAATAGTCCATATTTAATAACCTTTTATAATTTTCTAAAGATTTATTAGCATTTAAATATATAGCCATGAAATCCCCCCTATCCCTTTATAGTTGTTCTAATCTATTATTTAACTTATGCTCATTTTAATTTTTAACTTATTTACAATAATTATAACATTAAAGTAGACTATTTTTAATAAAATTTATCTGCTCTTTGCAAATATAATATTAAGTTATCCATATTATTTTACTCTATTTATTTTGGTTGTCCATGTATACGGTTCACCCTATCATTATTAAGTGAGTTTTCTCACAAAATAAAATTAAACAGTCTCACCTCTGCATTCTATTTGAGTGAGACTGTTTAATCTTAAAGCTAAATTTTCCTACTTAGTATAATTATGGAATCCCCTTGAAGACTTTCTTCCGAGCCATCCAGCTCTTACATATTTTCTTAACAGTGAATGTGCTCTGTATTTTGAATCTCCAGTTTCCTTATACAATACATCCATTATTGCAAGACAAACATCCAATCCTATAAGATCACCTAGTGCAAGTGGACCCATAGGATGATTTGCACCAAGCATCATAGCTTTGTCTATATCTTCTGCACTAGCTATACCTTCAGCTAATATTCCACAACCTTCATTTATCATAGGAATTAATATTCTGTTAACAACGAAGCCTGGAGCTTCTGCTACTTCCACAGGATCTTTTCCTATAGAAACTGACAGCTCTTTAACTGCATCAAAAGTTTCCTGTGATGTAGCCATTCCTCTAATTATTTCAATAAGTTTCATAACTGGTGCTGGATTAAAGAAGTGCATTCCTATAACTTTATCAGCTCTTTTAGTTGCAGCTGCCACTTCAGTTATTGAAAGGGAAGATGTATTTGAAGCTAATATAGTTTCTGGTTTACATATTTCATCTAGCTCTCCAAATATTTTTTTCTTTATATCCATATTTTCAACAGCTGCTTCTACCACTAAGTCACAATCAGCTGCTAACTTCAAATCAGTTGTTCCTGTTATTCTATTAGCTATAGCCTCTGCATCCTCTTGTGCCATTTTTCCTTTAGTTACTAGTTTCGAAAGACCTTTCTTTATTCCAGAAACACCTCTCTCAACAAATTCATCCTTTATATCTCTTAATATAACTTCATATCCTTTAGCTGCAAATACCTGAGCAATTCCTGCTCCCATAGTTCCTGCGCCTAATACACATATTTTTTTCATTATAAATTCCCCCTCGAAATATTTTTTAGATGACAGAGGACAATTGACATAGGACAATAAAGGAGGATTTTTCGCAGCTAACACTACGAAAAATCTTTAATTTTACCTCCAGTAATAAGTTTTAATTAAGCTATGCTTAATTAAAACGATGATGTTTCACTTTAGCGAAACGAATCCACAAAAACTAAATTAGCTTTCTGACGTAAGGAGGAAAACTCTCCTTCACTGTCCTCTGTCCTCTGTCCTATGTCTTCTGTCAATTATATATGGCATGCCCGCTTAATAAACTAAGCCTCAGATACACTGTTTTTATAAAATCAACATTCTGCCCAAGAGCACGCCTTTATAAATAAACCAGCTATACTATTGACTTATGCATTTAGCTAAACTGCTGGATTTACTTAGTTTCAACATCTAAACAAATCAAGTATAGAAGTTATTTATCTATATAGATATCTACATCAGACACTTAACTTATACGCAGGGAGATATTTAGATTCTGGAAGACACATTAAATACTTTTGCTATAAGTCTTAGCGAAGTATTTTAAGAAGTCTTAGAATCATTTATGTGTCTGAGGTACGAGTTTATAAATGGTTCTTAGACTTTCAAAATACTGAGCTTTAGACTTATCAAAAGTATTTATGGTGCCGGAAGAATGTAAATATCTTCCGGAGTATAAGTTAAATGTCGGCCGTGGACGTCCATAAAAACAAATCTACTATATACTTGCTTTTTCCTTTTGAGCTTTTATTTGTGCTGTAAGCTCAGGTAATACTTTATTTAAATCTCCAACTATTGCGAGATCTGCAACCTTCATTATTGGACAATCTGGATTTTTATTAATAGCTATTATGAATTCACTATCCTGCATTCCAGCTAGATGCTGAATTGCACCAGAAATTCCGCAGGCAACATATATTTTAGGTCTAACAGTTTTACCTGTCTGTCCAACTTGAACAGCTTTATCAGCCCAATCTATATCAACAGCTGCTCTTGAAGCTGCTACTGTACCTCCCAAAACTTCAGCAAGTTCTGCAAGTTTTGAGAAATTTTCTGCACTTCCAACTCCTCTTCCACCAGCTACAAGTACAGAAGCCTCTCCTATATCTGCTATGTTCTTTGAAAGCTTAACTACTTCCTCTGTCTTTGTCCTTATGTCTTCTTCTGTTAAGCTAAATTCTACTTTTTCAATTTTTTCTAAGTTTATTTTTGAGCTATCTTTTTCAAGTCTTGAGAAAACTCCTGGTCTAACTGTTGACATTTGAGGTCTGTGATTTCCACAAACTATTGTAGCCATAAGGTTTCCACCAAAGGCTGGTCTAGTCATCATAAGATTATTAGTCTCAGTATCTATATCAAGTCCAGTACAGTCAGCTGTTAATCCTGTATGCAGTCTTGCAGAAACTCTTGGACCTAAATCTCTGCCTATAAATGTAGCACCTATAAATATTATTTCTGGTTTTCTCTCTTTTGCTAAGTCACAGATAACCTTTGCATATGCATCTGTTGAATAATGTAGTAAAAACTTACTATCACATGCAAGTACCTTATCTGCTCCGTAAGATAACAAACTCTCTGATATGTCTTTAGTATTATATCCAAGTACAACTGCAGTAAGTTCAGTACCTAATTTATCTGCAATTTCTCTTCCTTTTCCAAGTAATTCAAGGGATACTTTCTGAAGTTTTCCGTCTCTTTGCTCTGCAAAGACCCATACACCTTTATATTCTGATATATTCATTTAAGATTCCTCCAAACTAAATATAGTGATTCTCAATTAACTTTGAAACTGTATATTCCACTGCTTCTCTAACTGGTTTATTGATTAATTCTCCTTGTCCTTTAGCTTCCTTAGTAGCTGATTTCATAACTCTTGTTGGTGAACCATTAAGTCCGAGAAGAGCTTTGTCAACCTCTATATCTTCAGCAGTCCAAACCTTTATCTCTTTATCAAAAGCACCAAATATTTTAGACATATGCATATATCTTGGGATGTTTAGTTCCTTTATTGCTGTTAAAAGCACAGGAGTTTTAACAGTTATTATTTCATATCCATCTTCCCAAGCTCTTCTAACCTTTATACAGCCTTCTCCTACTTCTTCAACTTTTTCAACGTAGGTTACTTGAGGAAGCTCTAAATGCTCAGCAATTTCTGGCCCAACCTGTGCTGTATCACCATCAATAGCTTGTCTTCCTGCAAATACAATATCATAATTAAGTTTCCTTAAAGCCCCTGATAGTGCATAGGAAGTAGCTAAAGTATCAGCACCTGCAAAAGCTCTGTCTGTAATAAGTATAGCTTCATCTGCGCCCATTGCTATTGCCTCAATTAAAGTATTCTTGGCTTGAGGAGGTCCCATTGTGATAACTGTTACATGAGCGCCATTTTTATCTTTAATTGAAAGAGCCTCCTCTAAAGCATTTTTATCATCTGGATTCATTATTGATGGAACACCATCTCTTATTAGTGTTCCTGTTTTTGGGTCAATTCTAACTTCATTTGTATCTGGAACTTGTTTTATACAAACAACTATATTCATTGTCTAATATCCTCCCTCATTATTTAAATATATTTCCGGAAATAACCATCTTTTGAACCTGTGATGTTCCTTCATATATTTCAGTTATCTTAGCATCTCTCATCATTCTTTCAACAGGGTAATCCTTTGTATATCCATATCCACCGAATAATTGAACAGCTTTTGTTGCTACATCCATAGCAACATCTGCTGCAAATAACTTAGCTCTAGCCGCATCCACAGTATATGGAATTCCATTATCTTTTTTCCAGGCTGCTTTATAAACCAGATGTCTTACTGCTTCAATTTTTGTATCCATTTCGGCTACGGCCCAAGATAACCCCTGGAACTTATCTAGTGATCTTCCAAATTGTTTTCTTTCCTTCATATAAGTTACAGCTTCGTTAAAAGCACCTTCTGCTATCCCAAGCGCCTGAGCCGCTATTCCAATTCTTCCTCCATCAAGAGTTCCCATAGCAATACCAAAACCTTTACCTTCTTTGCCTAATAAATTTTCTTTTGGTACTACACAATCTTCAAATATGAGCTCAGTAGTTGAAGAAGCTCTAATTCCCATCTTGTTTTCTACTTTTCCTATTGAGAAACCTTTAAAGCCTTTCTCAACTATAAATCCACTAATTCCTTTTGTTCCTTTGCTTTTATCTGTCATTGCAAATACTATAAATATATCTGCTTTTCCACCATTTGTTATAAATATCTTTTGTCCATTTATTATATAGTTATCTCCATCAAGTACAGCTGTAGTCTGCTGTCCTGATGCATCTGTTCCTGCATTTGGTTCTGTTAATCCAAAGGCTCCTAATTTTTCACCTTTTGCAAGAGGTATTAAGTATTTTTGCTTATGTTCTTCTGTACCATACTTTTCAATTACTGATGCACACAAGGATGTATGGGCTGAAAGAATAACTCCTGTAGTTCCACAAACCTTTGACAGCTCTTCAACTGCTAATATATATGAAAGAGTGTCTCCACCTGCTCCACCATATTCCTTAGCAAATGGAATACCCATCATTCCATACCTTGCCATTTTCTCTACTGTCTCCATAGGAAACCTTTCAGTTTCATCAATTTCTGCAGCTAATGGTTTTACTTCTTTTTCAGCGAATTCTCTGACCATCTGCTTTACTAATTCTTGTTCCTTTGTTAGTGCAAAATCCATCTAAAATTACCTCCTATTTATTTTTAAAGCTCTTTTCTCTTTTTTCTACGAAGGCTGTCATACCTTCTTTTTGATCTTCTGTTGCAAAGCATTCTCCAAATAATTCAGATTCACCCATAAGCGCTGTTTCTATATCACACTGCATACCTCTATTTATAGCAGCTTTGCAGTACTTAACAGCAATTGGAGCCTGCATAGCTATTGTATTTGCAAGGTTTATAGCTTCTTCCATAACCTTCTCTGGTTCCACAACCTCATCTACTAATCCAATTCTAAAAGCCTCTTCAGCTTTAATAACATTTCCTGTGAAAATTAATTTTTTTGCTGCTGACATTCCTACAATTCTCGGTAATCTTTGAGTTCCACCAAAGCCAGGTGTTATTCCAAGCCCAACTTCTGGCTGTCCAAATTTAGCCTTAGTTGATGCAATTCTTATATCACAAGCCATGGAAAGTTCACAGCCGCCACCAAGTGCAAAACCATTTACTGCTGCTATTACAGGTTTTTCTAGTGTCTCAAGTTTTCTAAATACTCTATTACCAAGTATTCCAAATTTTCTACCTTCAGAAACTTTCATGTCTTTCATCTCTGTAATATCTGCGCCAGCAACAAAAGCCTTTTCACCTGCACCAGTTAAAACAACTGCATAAATATCATCCTCTTCAGCTACCATATCAATAACCAAATCAAGTTCTTTTAACGTTTCTGAGTTTAAAGCATTTAATGCTTTAGGTCTATTAATAGATATAACCGCTATCCTTCCATTCTTTTCAAAAACTATATTTTTAAATTCCATGTTAATCCTCCTCATTTTTAAAATATTATCTTTCAACTATAAGCGCTGTACCCATTCCTCCACCTATACATAAAGTTGCAAGACCTCTCTTAACATCTCTTCTTTCCATTTCATGTAATAGTGTTACAAGTATTCTTGTTCCTGATGCCCCAATTGGATGTCCAAGAGCTATAGCTCCACCATTTACATTTACTATGTCCTTATTAAACTTTAAGTCCTTAGCAACTGCTAAGCTTTGAGATGCAAAGGCTTCATTAGCTTCGATTAAATCTATATCTTCAATTTTTAAGTTTGCCATCTCTAATGCTTTTTTAGTTGCATGGAATGGTCCATAGCCCATTATTGATGGTTCTAAGCCTTTTTGACCATAAGAAACTATTTTAACAAGTGGTTTAATTTGGAGTTCTTTAGCTTTTTCCGCACTCATTACAACTACTGCTGCTGCGCAGTCATTTATTCCTGATGCATTTCCTGCAGTAACTGTTCCATCTTTTTTGAAAGCTGGTCTTAGTTTTGCCAAAGCCTCAATAGTTGCTCCAAACCTTGGAAATTCATCTTGTTCAAATACTGTTTCTCCCTTTTTCTTTTTGATAACTACTGGAACTATTTCATCATTGAACCTTCCTTCTTTTATAGCTGTTTCAGCTTTGTTTTGTGATGCTAGAGCAAATTTATCCTGCTCTTCTCTACTTATTCCCCATTGCTCTGCTATGTTTTCTGCAGTTATTCCCATATGATATTTGTTGAATGCATCTGTTAAGCCATCATTAATCATTTCATCAACAAATTCTCCATTACCCATTCTTTGTCCCCATCTTGCGTCATTCAAAATATATGGAGCTCTTGACATATTTTCCATACCACCAGCCACTACTACATCTGCATCTCCAGCTTTTATTATCTGACATGCTAGTGAAACTGCCCTTAACCCTGAACCACAAACTTTATTAATAGTCATTGCTGGAACTTCAACTGGAAGACCTGCCTTAACCATTGCTTGTCTAGCTGGATTCTGTCCAAGTCCTGCCTGTAAAACATTTCCCATAATTACTTCATCTACTGCTTCACTTTTAACACCAGCTCTGTTTATAGCTTCCTTTATTACTATTGCCCCTAAATCTATTGCTGGCACATCCTTTAAAGTTCCTCCAAAGGATCCAATAGCTGTTCTTACTGCACTTACTATAACTACTTCTCTCATTTTTATTTCCTCCCATTCATCATCTAATATGTTATTTTATTAACCTATAATATTGATGTTAAAATATTGTCTATATCGCTACTTTGATACAAAACATTTTAACATCAAAATTCCAAATATAGTTTTTGTTTATATATTTTAATATAGCAAATACCTTGCCAAAGATATTTAATTCTATAAAAATAGCCATTTTATACATTTTAAAGAAAAACTTATGTTAAAATTTTAATAAAATTAATCACGATAAAGAAATTTTGTGTTATTTTCAAGACAATATCGAATCATTCATGTCCTGTAATCCGGACAATTGATAAATAAATAACAATTTTGTTTTATAAACTGTTTTGTTTTCCGGACAATTATTTGTAAAAATATATAAATCGTTAAATATATAACTAAAACTTATAAAAAAATATTTATTTTTAACTATTCAATTGACAACATCATTTTCTAATACGTCTTAATTGCTAAATTTTTTAGTTTAAATTTCGTGCTATTAATCTATATGCAACTTTCCCATTTTTTCATATAAATTAGATCTACTTATGCCCAAAAGTTGTGCTGCCTTTGATTTATTACCCTTAGCTGCTATAATACTATTTAGTATCGCTTCTTTTTCTGCATCATTTAATATATCCTGAAGATTTCTAACAGGCTTACAAACGCTTATTGCTGTAATCTTATCTGGAAGATGCTTTGTGTGTATTACAGTTTCATTTTCAATAATGGTTATTGCTCTTTCAAGCACATTTTCAAGCTCCCTTATATTTCCTGGCCAACTGTAACCTTTTATATATTCTAGCGCTTCACTTGAAATTCCATAAATGTATTTATATACCTTATTGCTTATTTTATTGATAAGATGATAAACTATAGTTTCAATATCTTCTCTTCTCTCTTTTAACGAAGGTATATTAATTGTTAATACATTTAATCTATAAAATAAATCCTTTCTGAACTTACCTTCTTTTACTAGTTGCTCTAAATTTTGATTAGTAGCAGCTATAACTCTTACGTCTATTTTCTTAGGACCAGCTGAACCTATTTTTTCCACTTCCTTTTCTTGAAGTACTCTTAAAAGCTTAACCTGCATATATGTTGGCATATCTCCTATTTCATCCAAAAAGATAGTACCTCCATCTGCTAATTCAAACTTGCCTATCTTACCTTCTTTTTTTGCACCGGTAAAAGAACCTCCTTCATATCCAAAAAGCTCAGATTCAAGAAGTTCTCCTGGAATAGCACCGCAGTTAACTTTGATAAAAGCTCCGTACTTTCTCCTGCTTTCCTTATGAATAGCATGGGCAAAAAGTTCCTTACCTGTTCCACTTTCACCTAATATCAATATGTTTGATGAACAAGCTGCAGCCTTTCTAGCAAACTTTTTTGCATTTTTTATCAATTCTCCTTCACCAATGATATCATCAAAAGAATAAGTTGTTCTATTCAATGCTGATATATTATTGTTTGACCCTTGAAGCTGTCTTTTCATTTTACTTACATTTTCATATATACTATTTAAATCACTTATACTATTAAATACAATCTTTGCAATAGCCCCAATAACCTCTCCATTTTTAGTAATAGGTATCCTGCTTACAACTAAATATTGATCATTTATTTTGAATAATTCTCCTATTTCAGCTTGTCCTGTCTTTACCACTATAGGTAATCTTGTTTCTTCAACTATTTCTGTTATGTGCTTCCCAACAATCTCTTCTTTTTTCTTTTCAAAAACCTTTGCATAACCTTTACCAATCATTGTTATATAGCCTTCTTTATTAATAGCTATAACTCCATCGTAAAGGGTATCCATTGTAAGGTTTAAAATCGCACTATCATTTTGCAGCATATTCCTCTTATACATATTTATCCCCACCTGACTATTCCCTTATATAAAAAATAATACATTTATAAAAATAGTGAAAAATAATTGAAAGAAGTCCACTAATTCTAATGGATATTTCTATATACTTAAGCCTTCATATAAGTCATTGAATTGAACATAGATTTATTTGCTTATTTTTGTGTTTTAAGATATTATTTATAATAAGTTAAATTATAGTTATAAAAGGTTTTAAAAACAATTCTCATACTTCATGAAAATCCTATAAATTCTTGTGTATTATAACAGTATTACCATCACATACCTTATTATATCATATTATCTTCAATTTACTTACTAACCTATCTTATAGTACAGAATGCAATTTCTAATTATTTTGTTTGATCTCTATGATTTATATGCATACTAGCGAGATATTATATTCGTTTACAAAACTTTTTAAAAATATTGTCCAATTTAATATGAGATTTGACTAAAGCCAAACCTCATACAAAATCATCTATTCCTTTATAAATAAGTTGTTCCGGTTATAAACCTTAAAACATTTTTTTACTCATTTCATCTATTTCATTAGTTACTACCTCATATACATTTCCGAAATACCCTCCAGGTAATCCGGAAGTCAAGCATGGAATAAAGTATTTCTTTCCATTAGCTTTGCAAGCTTCTTCCACATGTTTTGCACAATTTTCAGGTGTCCAATCTGGGAAATCAATCTCACCGCTGTGAAGCCCTCCCATAAAGGTTATTTTTTCACCATATTGCTTGATCAATTCAGGAATGTTATTAGTTTTCATAGTACCTTGCCAAATATCGATGCCCATTTCGATCATATATGGAACTAAATTAGCTGCATAAGAATCGCTATGGTGAACGATCAATTCAACACCATTTTCTTTATAGTAACCATAGATTTTTTTATAAGCTGGAAGAAAGAACTCTTCAAACATTTCAGGAGATACAAAAGAGTTTTTTTGACTTCCCCAGTCATCATGATGGAAAATGCAATCCGGATGAAGTTTTTCAACTATCACTTTTGCAGCATCCAGCTCATACTGAGTAAGAGCATCAATTAACTCATGCATAGCTTCAGGCTCTTCATATAAACCCATTAAGGCATCTTCCATACCCATAAGATAATGTGTCATTTCAAAGATACCTGGAGCCCAGAAAGGTGCTACAAATTCCTCGTTACGGTCAACAGAATTGGCATGAGCAACAGCTGCGGCCCAAGCTTCATCAGAAGTCTCGATTTTAGGAATTTTAACATATTTTTTCCATTCAGTAACATCCTTTAAAACTTTATGTTCGTTATCATGCACAGGGAATGCACCAAGTTGATCTTCTGGCCATTGAAATGTTACTCCCCAGTAATCTTTCCAAGTACCACCCTTTTGAGATTTAGGTCTCAAAGGCATTTCCATGATTATATTCAAATATTCATATTGATTAACAAAACGATCCGGATTTCCACCTTTAATAGTTTCGAGTAAATTCTGTCTTTTAGTTAACATACATCAATACCTCCATATATTATTTATGATATATTTATGCTGTTGCCAATTCTTTAGCCTTAATTGCAGCACTACCTGCATCAGGTGTATATGCATCTGCACCTATTGAAGCTGCAAATTCAGCTGTTACAGGAGCACCACCAACCATTATATGAAATCCTTTTAATCCACTTTCTCTTAAACTCTCAACTGTTTTCTTCAAAGCTGGCATTGTTGTAGTAAGAAGTGCTGAACATGCTACTATTTTTACATTTTCATTTTCCTTAACTGCTTCAACAAATTTAGTTTCAGGTACATCTACGCCAAGGTCTACTATTTTAAATCCAGTACTTTCTATCATCATTGCAACTAAATTTTTTCCAATATCGTGTAAATCCCCTGCAACTGTTCCAATAATACATGTTCCTAAAGAAGATGAAGCGTCGCTTGCAAGATGAGGTTTAAGAACTTCTACACCTCTTGACATTGCTTTTGCTGCTATTAGCATTTCAGGTACGAATATTTCTCCTGTAGAGAACTTATCACCTACAACACCCATTGAGTCAATCATAGCTTGAAGTATATCTTCTGCTTTGCTTCCCTCATCTAGTGCTTCCTGTACTAATCCTTTTATAAGTTTAGTTTTACCCTTCTCTACATTAGCTTTTACTTCTTCAATTTTAGCCATTATTTTTTCCTCCTTATTATTTCATATAACTATTATTTTTTAATAATTATTTCTTTTGACCAAATATTCCTTCTCTGTATGCTCCAATATATTCCATGCAGTACTCGTCTTCACCTAATAGTGCTTCTGTTGCAAACAACATTCCTACTAAATCCTGATTTAATGGATCAAGTATAAAGCTGTCCATTCCTGCATTCATAGAAAGTACTGCAAATGCCTGATTAACAATTTTTCTAGCTGGAAGATTAAAGGAGATATTGCTGACAGCTCCAGTGACATGAATCGTAGGATACTGTTTTTTGATTGATTTTATAACTTCCGTTACCATAGTGATCCCATCTTCTGATGTACATAGCATTTCAACTAATGGATCAATATGCAACCTAGACGGATCAATGTTGTA
>NZ_JAEEGC010000135.1 GCF_019207025.1 Clostridium thailandense
AGAGTAGAAGAAGTACATCATGCAAAAGAAGAAGGGGTAATACTTGATATTCTTACAAACCCAACAGAAATCATTGGTGATAAAAATGGATGGGTTAAAGGGATGAAGTGTGTAAAAATGGAACTTGGAGAGCCAGATGCATCGGGAAGAAGAAGACCAGTAGTAATTAAAGGTTCTGAGTTTGTATTAGATGTAGATACTGTAATAATGTCACTTGGAACTTCACCAAATCCATTAATTTCTTCAACAACTAAGGGCTTAGATATTAATAAGCACAAATGTATAGTAGCAGAAGAAGAAACTGGACTTACTTCAAGACAGGCAGTATATGCTGGTGGAGATGCAGTGACAGGAGCTGCTACAGTAATACTTGCTATGGGTGCAGGTAAAAAGGCTGCAAAGGCTATTGATGAATTTTTAAGTAAAAAATAATTAGATGCTGTATCATGGTTATAAAGGCCAACGGCCGAAAGTTGACTTACAAATTTTTATATGTGCTTTCAGCTTTGGAAACACATTATTGAGTATAAGTCAATTTTCTGGTGTAGGTATCTATAAAAATGATACAGCTTTTTTACTCTATAGATTAAAAATTGTTATATAAATTTATAAAAGTTGTTATTCAATAATGTGGTAAAATGTTGTAAAATTATAGTATGCTACATTAAAAATATTGGAGGGTGAAGAATATGTTATTAGAAAAAGTGAAAAAATATTATGATGAGGAATATAATTTAAGCTGTTCAGAGACTATGATATATGCGGCTAATGAGGAGTATAATTTGGAGTTGGATAAGAATACATTGAAATCAATGGCTGCTTTTGGCGGTGGCATGGCAATTGAAAGTGTATGTGGAGCAGTTTCTGGTTCGTTGGCTGTGTTAGGTATACTATTTGTTAAGGAAAAAGCACATGAAAGTGATAGAATTAAGGAACTTTCAAAAGAATTCTTTGAGAAGTTTGAAAAGAAGCTTGAAACAAATAATTGTAAAGAGTTAAAAGAAAAATTTAGAACAGAAAAAAGTAAATGTAGTGTCATTGTAGATACTGCAGCAGAGATATTAGATGAGATTGTTACAAGAGAAAAGTCAAAATAATTCTCCGACTAGGAGGTAAAAATATGGATTTTAATTATGTAGAAGATTTAGAAAATGGTGTATTAATAAAGGATGTTAGGAATTTTGAGTTGGATCACATATTTGAATGTGGACAATGTTTTAGATGGAATAAGCAAAAAAATGGGAATTATATAGGCGTGGCTTTCGACAGAGTAATAGAAGTAGAGAAACAAAAAAAAGATGTAATAATATATAACACAAGTGAGGAAGATTTTAAAAATATATGGAGTAATTATTTTGACTTGTATAGGGATTATTCGGACATAAAAGGTGAACTAAGTAAGGATTCCATTTTAGAAAAATCTGTGAAATTTGGTCATGGAATTAGGCTTTTAAGACAGGATCCTTTTGAATTAACAGTTTCGTTTATAATATCTGCAAATAATAGAATTCCGATGATAAAGAAGGCTATTGGGAAAATAAGTGAAAAATATGGAAATGAATTGGAATATAAAGGACAAAAATATTTTGCTTTTCCTACTATAGAGCAGTTGAGTAAAGCAACAGAAGAGGATTTAGAGAAATGTGGAACAGGATTTAGAGCTAAATATATAAAAAATACTGTAGATAAGATTTATAATAATACAATAAATAAAGATGATGAATATGATGAAAAGTTTGATATTAATTGGATAAAAGAACAAGAAGATGACATATGCCATAGAGAATTACAAAAGTATATGGGTATAGGGCCTAAGGTAGCTGATTGCATAATGCTGTTTTCTATGCAAAAATATTCAGCATTCCCTGTAGATGTTTGGGTGAAGAGAGCAATGCATTATTTTTATTTAGCTCCGGACGTGTCATTGAAGAAAATAAGAGAATTCGGAATAAATAAATTTGGTGAACTGTCTGGATTTGCTCAACAATACTTATTTTATTATGCTAGGGAAAATAACATAAGTGTGGAATAATTATAAAAATGCTATATATAATTTAAGTTTGTTATAAAGATATTAATTATAACAAACTTTTTTTGGCATTAAAAAACTGTTACATTTTTTAAAAATATCTGTTATAATGGTTAAGTGGTTGATTAATAAAGATAAAATAAGCTGTATTATAAAAATAAATTTAATAATTCAAAATTGCATTAAAATATATTGTGCTATATTTACGGAAGGGAGATATAAAATGATAAAATTTGAAACTCAACTAAAAAAACTTAAATATTTAGTTTTAAAAGAAGTAGCAACTATGGCTAAAGAAAATAGAATAAGTAAAGAAGAATTAGAGAAAGTTCCATTTAAGGTTATAACTGGCGATAAAGCAGAATATAGATGCTGTGTTTATAAAGAAAGAGCAATTGTTTATGAAAGGGCAACTTTAGCTGCAGGATTTATACCAAATCAAGGAGTCGAATCGAAGCTAACGGAAATTGAGGACGATGGACAGATCTTACATGTATTAGCAGCAGCCTGTGATAAATGTCCTATAGATAAATATAACATAACTGAAGCTTGCAGAGGATGTATTGAACATAAATGTATGGAAGTATGTCCGGCTAATGCAATATCAAGGGTTACAGGGAGAGCATATATAAATCAAGAGCTTTGCAAAGAATGTGGAATGTGTAAAAAAGTATGTCCATATAATGCAGTTGCAGAAGTAATGAGACCATGTAAGAGGTCATGTTCAACAGGAGCTTTAGATATTAATCCTGCTAATAGAATAGCAGTGATAGAGAAGGAAGAATGTATAAATTGTGGAGCTTGTATGGCAGCATGTCCTTTTGGTGCTATATCAGATAGAAGTTATATAACCGATGTTGTTAAAGCATTGATGAGTAAAGAAAAGGTGTATGCCATAGTAGCGCCAGCAATAGCTGGACAGTTCGGGCCTAAAGTATCAGTAGAAAAAGTAAAAGGTGCTTTTAAAAAATTAGGTTTTGAAGGTATGGTAGAAGCGGCCTGTGGAGCGGATGCCGTAACTGTTCATGAGTCAAATGAATTTGTGGAAAGAATGGAAAAAGGCGATAAATATATGACTAACTCATGCTGTCCTGGATTCATGAATTATATAGAAAAGAAGTTCCCAGATCAAGCCTTAAATATATCAGGAACAGTATCACCAATGGTCGCTGCAGCAAGAATGATAAAAGAAAAAGACAAGGATGCAGTTGTAGTTTTTGTGGGACCATGTACAGCTAAAAAGACTGAAGTCCTCAGAGAATCAATAAAAGATGCAGTAAATTATGTTATGACTTTTGATGAAATGTTAGCACTAATGGGAGCTTTTGATGTAGACCCAGAAGAGTGTGAAGAATTACCTGTTGATGATGCTTCTTCATTTGGAAGAGGCTTTGCTCAAGGGGGAGGACTTACTGCGGCAATAGAGAATTATATAAAAGAAAAAAACGTAGAAATTGAATTTAAACCTGTAAAGGCAAGTGGAATGGATGAAATTAAAAGAACTATGACTATGGCTAAGGCAGGAAGATTGACGGGTAACTTTATCGAAGGAATGATGTGTGAAGGTGGCTGCATAGGCGGTCCTGCGGCAATTGTTTCCATGATGAAATCAAAGGGACTATTAGCCAAGTTTAGTGGGTTATCTACTAAAAAATCTGTTCTTTCAAATGGAAACTTATCTAAGTTTGATGAAACAAACCTAGAAAGATAAAAGAAATTGAGATTTATTTAAGATGGAATTTTTGTTCCATCTTATTTTTTCATAAGTTCTATTATGTGTTTTATAAGAAAGAAGGTTTACTTTGATAAAATTGTAAGATACTATATAGATAAATTACTGTTTAGAGGGAAGTAAAATGAAAAAATTTTATGATAAGTTATCAAAATATAAATCTTATATTATGCTTATATTAGTCGGCATTTTCTTGGTATTTGTAGCGTATCAATATTATGCTAAATATTTTAATACTTTAAAAGATCCCAATGAAGTTAAAAATATAATTATGTCTTATGGAAGCTATAGTATGCTCGTATATATAGGGTTACAGGTACTTCAAGTAGTAGCGTTCTTTATTCCTGGAGAAATAATACAGATAGCAGGAGGATACATATTCGGTACTTTATGGGGAAGTGTTTTATCTATCATAGGAATAACCTTAGGAAGTGCCTTGGCATATGGCTTTTCACGTCATTATGGTAAGCCGCTAATAAATATGATAATTTCCAAAAAAGATATTAAATTTTTTGATAGAATACTTAATTTGGGAAATATAAATATCATTGTGCTTTTGCTCTATGCCATTCCAGGAATACCTAAGGATGCACTAGCATACATATGTGGCATTTCTAATATAAATTTTAAGGATTTCATAGTATTTTCAACAGTCGGAAGAATTCCGGGTATTTTGGTATCGGCTTATTTCGGAGCAAAGATTAATGGCGGCAATAGAACATTATTAATTATGATAGCGATAATATCTATAGTGTTATTCGTAGTAGGAGTCTTTAAAGGAGAAAAGATAATAAAGGGCTTTATGAAAAAAGGATATGCAAGAGATGATGAGTAATAGAAATTATTTATCATCTCTTAATTTTATGTACAATATTCTAATTACAATATTCAAGAATACTATCAGTAAAAGAATGAGTATAGCACAATGCAGAAAATATTCTTCAGGTAATAGAGAAATAACTGGATCTGTCTTAGGATCTAAAAGCCAATAGTTGTTATTAAATAATAACTCATGGAAATAGGTGAATAATCTGTCGAAATTCCAATAAAATGCAGCTAAAAGTAGGCTGCAAATAGAAAAAGTAAAATTAGAGCACCATTTTAAAAATAAAAAAATTTTGTTTTTAAATCCAAAATACATTGAAGATGCAGTCAAAAGCATTGAAAACAACAAAATGAAATTAAGTTTAAAAAAAAGTTTTTTCACTTCAACAAAATGAGTCATACCTTCCACGGATGAAGGCAAAAATGGAATTTTGAATTCTATAGGTCTAGTTGTATTTACATAGTATATTAAATAATCATAGACTGATTTTATTTCATTTTTACCTAAGCTTGTATACTTTTCAATATGTAAATAATTTATATCAAAATAATATAAGGGTCTAAAATTAAGGGTAAATTTAATAGATAAAGTTAAAATAAACAAAAATAGTGATATAGAGAATAGTATTTGCAGAAGGCTCTTAAATAATTTGCTTATATCAATCATTCCTTTCATTATATTAAAAAATATGTCTATATTGGTATTATAACCAACAAAATGGGAAAATAATATAGGTGTGTGATTAATATTAAATATTTCACTATAGTAGTGTAATAATGAAATTAGTAGAAATGAAGAGAAAAATCTATTTATTCTAACACTATTTGGTTATTTGGCCATTTATAATAGATTAAGTTGAAAATTAGAATTTGAAAATGTAAATACAATTAATTATTATAATAATTGTATTAGCACTCAAGAGTGATGAGTGCTAACAACAAAGTTAATAAAATGATTTTAAATATAACATATAAAATTAAGGAGGGGTTTAAATGAACATTAGACCACTTGGTGACAGAGTCGTTATTAAAAGAATTGAGGCAGAGGAAACTACAAAAAGCGGTATAGTATTACCGGGAACTGCAAAGGAAAAACCACAAGAAGCTGAGGTTGTAGCAGTAGGACCTGGCGGACTAGTTAATGGAAAAGAAGTTAAGATGGAAGTAAAAGCTGGAGACAAAGTATTATTCTCCAAGTATGCTGGAAATGAAATTAAGATGGATGCTACTGAGTACATCATCTTAAAGCAAGACGACATATTAGCTGTAATAGAATAGTAGACTAAACAAGACTTAAAACGTAAATTTAATACGAAATCGTAGGGAGGTTTTATTTATGGCAAAAAGCATTTTATTTGGCGAAGAAGCTAGAAGATCAATGCAAGCAGGTGTTGATAAACTTGCTAATACTGTTAAAATAACATTAGGACCAAAAGGAAGAAATGTTGTACTTGATAAGAAATTTGGTTCACCACTTATAACTAATGATGGTGTTACTATAGCAAGAGAAATAGAATTAGAAGATCCATATGAAAATATGGGAGCTCAACTTGTTAAAGAAGTTGCTACAAAAACAAACGATGTAGCTGGTGATGGAACAACTACAGCTACATTACTTGCACAAGCTATAATAAGAGAAGGATTAAAAAATGTTACAGCTGGTGCTAACCCAATGCTTATAAGACAAGGTATAAGAATGGCTGTTGATAAAGCTGTTGAAGAAATCAAAAAGGTTTCAAGACCAGTAGAAGGAAAAGAAGATATAGCAAGAGTTGCTGCAATATCAGCTGCTGATGAAGAAATAGGTAAATTAATTGCAGATGCTATGGAGAAGGTTGGAAACGAAGGAGTTATCACAGTTGAAGAATCTAAATCCATGGGAACTGAATTAGATGTTGTTGAAGGTATGCAATTTGATAGAGGATATGTTAGCCCATATATGGTAACTGACACAGAAAAAATGGAAGCTTCAGTAGATGATGCATATATTTTAATAACTGATAAGAAAATATCAAATATTCAAGATATATTACCAGTACTTGAGCAAATAGTACAACAAGGAAAGAAATTATTAATAATAGCTGAAGATGTAGAAGGCGAAGCATTAGCTACTTTAGTTGTTAACAAATTAAGAGGAACGTTTACTTGCGTAGCAGTAAAAGCTCCAGGCTTTGGTGACAGAAGAAAAGAAATGCTTTTAGACATAGCTACACTTACTGGTGGTCAAGTAATATCAGAAGAATTAGGAAGAGACTTAAAAGAAACTACAATTGAAATGCTTGGAAGAGCTGACTCAGTTAAAATTTCTAAAGAAAACACTACAATAGTAAATGGAAAAGGCGACAAGAATGCTATCCATGATAGAGTAGCTCAAATAAAGAGACAAATAGAAGAAACTACATCAGATTTTGATAGAGAAAAATTACAAGAAAGACTTGCTAAGCTTGCTGGTGGAGTAGCTGTAATCAAGGTTGGTGCTGCTACTGAAACAGAATTAAAAGAAAGAAAGCTTAGAATAGAAGATGCTCTAGCAGCTACTAAAGCAGCTGTTGAAGAAGGTATAGTTCCAGGTGGTGGAACAGCTTACATTAATGCAATACCAGAAGTTGAAAAATTAACTTCAAATGTTGCAGATGCTAAAATTGGTATTGACATAATCAAAAAAGCATTAGAAGAACCAGTAAGACAAATAGCATTTAATTCTGGAGTTGAAGGTTCAGTAATAATAGAAAAAGTTAAGAACAGTGAAACAGGAACTGGATATGATGCTTTAAATGATCAATATGTAAATATGATCAAAGCTGGTATCGTTGATCCAACTAAGGTTACAAGATCAGCTTTACAAAATGCTGCATCAGTAGCATCAACATTCTTAACAACAGAATCAGCAGTAGCTGATATTCCAGAAAAGAATCCAGCTCCAATGCCAGGCGGACCAGGAATGGGCATGGACGGAATGTACTAATTTTCTGAACCATAAAGCATAAACTAAATAGTAAAAGCGTTATGTTATTGAAGACATAACGCTTTTACTATTGTATGTTCAGCAAAGAAAATAATTTGACGGAGAAATTCCTTTGAGAAAAAAATCTGTATAAATAATTTAATATTTATATATTTAATATATACTGGAATTATTAGCTCAATGATGAAACATATTGACTTCGTAGGCAAATGATGCTAAAATAGTGTCATTATTAATATATGAGGGATACAATGAAATGCATACGATAACTGGGCATCGATGGTATGTATGGAGTAAGTGATGCAACCGACCCTATATTCATGAATTTAGTTATGTATTTACAGAATTTATGAATATAGGGTTTTGTTTTAACATAAATAAAATTATTTTATATATGAATCTAGAAGTTTTTGAAACTCCTGTTCAGTAAACACCTTCTTGTATTTTATTCCATTTATATATATAGTTGGAGTGCCGGTTATATTTCCAGAAGTGAGTTCATTTTCGATAGCTTTATTCATAGTTTCGTAATTTGGAACTGTTTCTTCTTTTAAATTAAGAACAGCTTTCACTGTTTCATAAGATTTTTTTGAATATAAATCGAACTTATCAAAAATATTTTCAATGTCATCCAGACTTTTTGGTGCAAAATATTTATTTATTTTTTCATCATTTTGAAATTTTGGATGATCAACAGGTTTATATATGTATAATAGCTTTCCGCTTTTAACATATTTTTTTAAAGTGGTTCCAATATTTTTGTGCAAATTTCTACAATCTTTACATTCATAGCTTGAATATTCAACTATGACTACTTGAGCATTTTGAGTATTGCCAAAACTGTACCCTTCGTTATAATTTATAAAAGCTAGCTTTCTTTCTAAATTTTTCGTGCTACTGTCTTTGGTATTTACGCTATTTGTACATCCTGATAAAAAAATAAAATTCCAAATACAAAAGAATAAAAATATTTTCTTCATTAAAAATCACTCCCTTAATATAATTTGTATATCAGAAAAAGATTATTTGCAACATAAAATTTTGTGGAGGTATATATTTTTTATTTACACACAAAATAGCATGCAAACTATTTTGATAAGAAATTAATGGGGGATAATTATTTGTATAAAAAATAAAGATTTTTATATATTGTTATAAAGGGAATTAATACAAAAATAAAGGATGAGGTGAGTTATGCAGGAACAATTATATAGGGAACTTTATGAGTTGGAAAGTAAACATTGGTGGTTTGTTGCTAAAAAGAAAATTGTATTATCTATAATAAGAAAATATGTAAATTACGATGAGAATAACAAAATATTAGATGCTGGATGTGGTAGTGGTCTTATGCTTAATGATTTAAAAGAATTTGGACAGATATATGGTATGGATTGTTCTGAGGAAGCAATAAAGTTTAGTAAACTTATATTTGACGGTGAAGTTAAGCAAGGATATATGCCAGGGAATATACCCTACAATAAAAATTACTTCAATGTAATTGTAGCTTTAGATGTTATTGAGCATATAGAGAATGATGAAGGTGCACTTATGGATTTAAGAGAACACTTAACAGATAATGGTATTTGTGTGATTACAGTACCAGCGTATATGAGTTTATGGAGCAATCATGATGTTGTACATCAGCATAAAAGGAGATATACATTAAGTGAGCTAAAAGGAAAGTTTTTACGCGCCGGATTTAAAGTAGAGAAGATTTCGTATTATAATAGCATATTATTTTTGCCTATATTTATTATCAGACAAATTCATAGATTGCTCAAGATTGAAAAAGGTTCAGATGCTGAAATGCCTAATAGATTGTCTAATCTTATGTTAGAAAGTATCTTTTCTTTTGAAAAATATATATTAAGATTTTTTAACATGTATTTTGGTGTTTCTATAATTGCAGTAGTAAAAAAGTTTGAATAATAAAAGGTAGTTTGTTATGAAATTTAAATTTGTCATTAAAAATGTAAATTGTGGAATTCTGGCCACTGTTTTGGTTATATTCATATGTTCACTCACCTTGTTTGTGAGGCCTATAGTTGGTATGGCTGATAACGGGGATTTTTTCCGTATAATTAGTCAAAGCAATGTCTACTATTTGCAAGGTGATAATGCACATACTTTCCTAGGGTATTTTGACAAGAATTATGGTATTTATAAATATAATAATGAAAACCCCAAAATGGTAATATCTACACAACCTATGTTAGTCAAGACGGCAGTTTTTATAGACAAACTTATAACTAGAGATTATGTATTCGATATAAGGTTTTTGGCTTTCTTATATGTTGTAGTATATGCAATTAGTGCTTATCTTATAGTGACAGCATTAACTTATAATATAAAGTCAAATAAGTTTAAACTTTTATTTACAGCTTTGTTTGTTTTTGTGTTTTGTGATACTGGATATATAGCTTATTTTAACTCTTTCTTTGGTGAAGCTGTAAATTTAAGCTTTTTCTTATTAAGTCTAGGTATATTGCTATATATGTATAAATTTAAGAAGTATAGCATACTAAATCTGATTATGTTCTTTTTAGTTTCTCTAATTTTTATAGGATCAAAACAACAGCTTTCTCCTGTAGGGCTCTTAGTTGCTTTTGTGTTATTAAGATTATTTATGGCTAATAGAACAAGAAGCTTTAGGTATATTGCTCTAGCATGCATAATGACTATCATAGTTTCTTCCTTATATTTTTATAGATCCATATCTGGTGATTTTGATTATATAAATAGATATTATGCAATGACTCGTGGAATTCTTCTTTATGAGTGGAAACCAGATGAAATACTAAATCAATTCAATATAAATACTCAATATTCTATGCTTCAGGAAACTGTAGGGTTTAACAAGCTGCCAGTTATAGATCCTAATAGTGATAAATTAAAAAAAGAATTCTATAGTAAGTATTCTGTTTTAAGTATAATAGTTTTCTATTTGAAGAATCCCAGAATACTTGGAAAAATGGTGAATTTTGGTGTGGTTAATGGTTATTCTATTAGACCTAGGGTCTTAGGAAACTATGAGAAAAGAGAAGGAAAAGCTTTTGAGCAGCAATCCTATTTTTTTTCTCTGTGGAGTACAATAAAAGAAAGGTACATACCACATAACACGTTTTTGACTGTATTAGGTTTTGGAATATACTTTTATTTTGCTGTAAAAAGATATCTTATTGCAAGAAAAAATGAGGATATGGATTCACAGCTATTTGAAGAAGCTTTCTTATATGTGTTTTTAGTAGGAGTGTCTCAGATATTTATTTCTGTAATAGGAGTAGGGGATGGAGATCTTGCAAAGCATGTATTTATGTTTAATGTGAGCTTTGATATTATGCTTTTATATTCAGCCAGTTTAATTATTGAAAATATATATGAAAAAAATTGTTATATGCATGGGAAGGAAAAGAAAAAATGGGGATTGAAGATTATAGGAAAAAAATAGATATATTTATGACACTATTTATAACTTATTTTTTCGTTATATGCTTGTCCTTTGAGTATATTACAGTTCAAGGAAACTATGAGAATTATATAATGTTGACATTAGCTATGATAGTAGCACTTATAAGTTATTATACTAATATAACTTTTTCTTTAATATCAGTTTTAGTTGTAGATTTTGGTTATGCTAGTTATAGGCTTTATAGAAACATTGTACAAGGTGTTGCAGTAGATATAAGAGTATATTATTGGGTTATTATAATACCAATAGCTGCAGTAGTAGTTACTGTTTTAGCAAGATATATATTAGAACTTCAGATTCAATTAAATAAAGCTAATACAGATAATAAAAATTTGGTAATGATAGATGAAACAACTGGAATAAGGAATTCTTCGGCTCTTTTTAATGAGATTCCTATATATATGAATATGTGTAAGAGACACAAGATACCAGTTGCAATTATGTTGGTTAGATTTAAATATAGTAGAAAACTTAAAAGCATTGTGGGTAAAGATTTTTTTAAGGAAATAATTACTGAGTGCTCTGAAATTTTGGAGGATTCCTTGAGACTTGAAGACAGAAAATATATTCTTAATGAGGAAAGTACCTTTGCATTTATACTTATTTCTGATGAAAGTGGATGTGAAGTAGTGAAAAAAAGATTTAAGGAAAATGTGGAAAGAATAAATTTAGATAAGAATAGCTTATTTAAAGGCTTAAAATTAGAGATACAAGTGGGGTATTATAGTTACAATAATGATATTAAGGATGCGATGGATTTTGTAGCTAGAGCGGAGATGGAAATAGACTATGATGTCTAAGATAAAAAAAATACAAATATTAATATTGTTAATATCAATATCGATATTTGCGTTTAATGGGGTAAAAGTAAGAGCAGAAGAAAATAAGGTTTTAATTATATATGATTCTTATAAAGAATTTGGATTAGAAGAAAATAAATTAAATTTATTAGTTCAGACAATTCTAGGTACTGGAAATGGAGTAGATATAGTAAACATAGACTCTTATTCTAAGGAGTCGATTGATAAATATAAATTTTTATTTGTATTATATAATAATTCATCTGAATTACCCGATGGGTTTATTCAGGATCTACTGAGATTTAAGGGGAGAATAGTTTGGATTGGAAAAAATTTTGATAAGCTTTTAGAAAATAAACAAAATATTAAGTATATATCTAATTTTTCTTCAAAGGATGAAAGTTATAATGTTTTAAGAAAAGATATTTATAAGGTTATTAATGACAGGGAATGGGATAAACAAAGTGTATATTTGTTAATTGATGAAGTATATCCATTCGTAGATCTTGGAGAGTTTATTAAAAAGATAGATTTTTTATATGATCAAGGAATTCCTTTTATATGTAGTGTAATGCCAGTTTATGAAAATCAGGATTTTGATGCTATGAAACGTTTTTGTGAAGTATTAAGATATGCACAAAGTAAAGGTGGAAAAATAATATTACATTCTTCAATTATGAAGGGTAATGATATACCAGGAAAAGATGTACAAGATAAAATGAGTTTAGCACAACAAATTTATATAAAATATGGAGTTTATCCTGTGGCAATTGATATACCGGAAAGTCTTTTATATAAGGAAGATTATAAGGAGTTAGTTCATTGCGGCAATAATATTTTTATTGAAAAAGATAATAATATAGGAGTTATTGACTTTAAAAAATATTCTATAGATGGTTTTGATAAAGTAATTGATAAAATAGATATTACTAACGATTATATCTATGAGCCATCTCAAATTACTTATGATGCTGCTTTTAGTTTCAATTCAGATTTAGAATTTGATAGTTTTAAAGCTGGAATAAAGCATATTATAGATAAAAGAATTTCCTTTAATGATGTAGAATCTCTAAATACTACAATGAAGCTTGGAGGAATTGAGCTGAGAAGTGAAAATTCTAATATATTATTAAATAATGAAGTGGTAAATGAGCAAAATAGCAGTTCAAAAGCTTCATCACAGGGAAACAGTGGTGAAATAGAAGCTATTGATATAGGAAATGCAAATGGACGTATAATAAAAATAACAATTGGAGTATGTGTTGTTTTTTTTATAATTGTTTTAATAAGTAGAAGAATAGAAAGAAAAAAATTCTTTAAGTAGAGGGGCTAGATTCGATTATGAATATATTTGATTTTTTACTTATATATTCTTTGGTTATTATATGGATAACAATATTTCTTAATGTAGTATTAGTAATAGGGGGATATATTTATTATCTTAAAACTTTAAAAATTAAAATGAAAAGTGATTTAAAGGAGTATCCTTTTGTTTCGATTATGGTTCCGGCACACAATGAGGGTGTAGTAATAGAAAAAACCGTAAAATCTTTATTAGAGTTGGAGTATCCTGAAGATAAATATGAAATTATAATTATAAATGATAACTCTAGTGATAATTCTTCAGAGATATTAAGTGAAATACAGAAGAAAAATCCTAACAGAAATTTAGTAGTAATAAATACGGATAACATTACTGGAGGAAAGGGAAAATCTAATGCCTTAAATATCGGATTTGGAAAAAGTAAGGGAGAATTTTTGGTGATTTATGATGCTGATAATACTCCGGAAAAAACAGCTTTGATATATCTAGTACAAACCATTTTAAAGGATAAAAAATTAGGGGCGGTTATAGGAAAGTTTAGATGTAGAAACAGAAAGAAGAATCTCCTTACTAAGTTTATAAATATTGAGACTCTAACATTTCAATGGATGGCTCAAGCAGGAAGATGGCAATTATTGAATCTTTGTACTATACCAGGAACTAATTTTGTAATTAGAAGAAGCTTGATTGAGGAAATGGGAGGATGGGACTCTAAGGCAATAACAGAAGATACAGAGATAAGTTTCAGACTATATAGAATGGGCTATAAGATAAAATTTATGCCGTTGGCAGTAACTTGGGAACAGGAACCTCAGACTTTAAAGGTATGGTTTAAACAGAGAGGAAGATGGGCAAAGGGAAATATATATGTAGTTGCTAAAAACCTCAAATATATTTTTACTAAAGAAGGCGGAGTAAGTAGATTTGATGTATTCTATTATGTTTTAATATACTTCTTTTTTCTATCGGCAGTAATATTTTCGGACATGCTATTTATATTAGGATTAGCTCAGGCTATACAACTTGATATAGCAGGTTATAGCATTATATTATGGCTTATGGCCTACAATGTATTTTGTTTATCTATTTTTGTTGCTATATCTACAGAAAAAGGAGAATTAAATTTTGGCAATTTTTTAGTAGTACTAATAATGTATTTTACTTATTGTAAACTTTGGGGTATAGTAGCAGCTTTAGGCTTTTATAATTTTGTTAAGGATACCATCTTTAAAAGGGAGGTAAAGTGGTATAAGACAGAAAGATTTTAAGGAGGAAGATGATGAAAGGACAAAAGAATTCAAGATATGCATTAGTAATTTTAATAATATTTGCTATAAATATTGGATTTAGTTGTTTAAAGGTAAATGCTGCTCCTAATGACATAAGATATAAAAACTTTACTTTAGGAAGTGATGTTAATTTTAAAGGAGTATTTTCATCTCACTCTTTATATTTTAATATAAACAAATATTCAATTGTCAAATCGTTAGAGGCTAATGTGGTTTTTAGTATAAGTCAATTAATTACTGATAAGCAGAATGCAACAATTACATTTTCGATAAATGGAACTTCTTTTTACTCTTCCAAAGTGTTTTATAAAGATGCAGAGGAATTGCAAAATGTTAAAGTATCTATACCGATAGCATTAATTAAAGAAGGAATAAATGAGTTTAAAGTAGAGACCTATTGTAGAATATCAGATGAGCCGTGTACAGATGATGTTAACAATGGAAATTGGATAACACTAAAAGGAACTTCAAGCATATCGATGGGATTTATAGATAAAGAGAGCACAAACAACATATCTGAATTTTCCTATCCTTTTATTAAAGTTAACGAAGGAGAACAATACAATGCAGTAATAGCTATTCCAGATAACTATAAACAGGAAGAATTGACTGCTGCACTTATGCTTCAGGCTTATCTAGGAAAAGTAAATGAAAGTGGAGATTACAATGGGGTAATTGTTAAATACTCTTCAATACCAAATGATAAAGATGTTATATATATAGGTGGATTCAGCAATTTACCTGATAAGGTTAAATCTTTGTATAGTCAACTTACACAAGAAAATTATAATGAATACGCTATAATAAGGAA
Source organism: Clostridium thailandense (assembly GCF_019207025.1). Lineage (GTDB taxonomy): Bacteria > Bacillota > Clostridia > Clostridiales > Clostridiaceae > Clostridium_AM > Clostridium_AM thailandense. The sequence goes on from NZ_JAEEGC010000135.1 coordinate 15,245, forward strand.
AGACAAATCCCCCTTTAATGAAAATAATAAATTAATGGCAATAGTAAGTGAAAATGGAAATATGCTGATAAAATCCATAAAGCTGTTGATGAATAAAAATTTAGTCAGTCAAATCAATGTAGATACTTTTAAAGTAGATAAGAATGTGAAGGTAGAAAGTTCATTACCAGAAGCAAAGTTGAATCTCACTTTTAAGGATTTAGGATTAAACGAAATGCAGTTAAAAGGACCTTTCAGGCAAAGTGGATCATTAACTTACAGCCTTCCTAGAAATAGAGTTTTATCTAATGGGGCTAAAATAAAGCTATTTGTAAGATATTCGCAAAATCTAGACTTTAATCGGTCTTTATTAACTGTATATATAAATGGAACTCCTATAGGTAGCAAAAAGTTAGACAAAGACCTGGCTAACGGAGATCAATTGGAATTACCTATACCAATAGATATCAAAATGTCAAATTATATAGATATAAAAATTGCTTTTGATCTAGAACAGCTAAATTCAACTTGTGAATTTAGACAGGAGGAAATGCCTTGGGCACTTGTAACTGGTGATTCTTATGTTTATATGCCTAATAACAAGCTTGGTTTTTATAAATTTGATAACTACCCTCAACCTTTTGTTTCAGAAAGACAATTTAATAATGTAGCAGTTGTAGTTCCAGAGAATCTGTCTGAAAATGAAATTGAAGGAATAAGCAAAGTTTTCTCATATATGGGCAGAGATGTAGACTATAATAGTGGAACTTTAGAAGTAGTAGAAGAAAAAAACTTTTCTAATAAATACAATAATATGAATCTAATAGTGTATGGTACACCACAACGAAATAAAGTTATTAAGGACTTAAATTCTAAGTTATGGTTTAAATATAATAGTAATTATAATTCTTTTACAGGAAATGAAAAACTATACTTAACTACGCCTTATGAATCAAATATATCAGTTTTTCAATTTGATATATCACCATATAATCAAGAAAAAGCTATTTTGGTATTGACATCTCCTAAAGAAGATTTGCTTTTGAAGTCGCTGATATTTTTATCCTCTACAAATCAGATTTCAAAGCTTTTAGGAGATTCTGTGATAATAGATAATTTTGGTAACATAAAAACTTTTCAATTTAAAAAAGATGGAACCAAATCCTTATACGAAAAATTTAAATCTATGGAGGCTAATGGAAAAATATTTTTCGGATTTGTAGGTTTATTTCTAGTATTTAGTGCAGTAGCAACAGCATTATATTATTATAAATATAAAAAATTTAAATAAATATAGTAATATAGCACGAGTTAATTAAATCTAATTTTATAAATAATATTTTTATAACCAATCATTAACATCAAGGTATTATTGAAAAAGGTAAAGTAAGATAATAAATAATGAAGAAGGAGAATTTTTATGATAGATCTAAGTGTTGTAATACCTTCCTATAATGAAGAAGGAAATATTGAACCTCTATATAATAGATTGAATAATATTCTACCATTCATTACTGATAAATATGAAATTATATTTGTTAATGATGGCAGTAAAGATAATACAGTAGATAAGATAGAAAGCTTATGCAACAGGGATTCACAAGTAAAGCTTATTGATTTTTCAAGAAATTTTGGACATGAGATGGCAAATACAGCAGGATTAAACTATGCAAGTGGAAGTGCTGTAGTAATTATGGATGCAGATTTACAAGACCCTCCAGAACTTATCAAAGATATGTATTGCAAATACTTAGAGGGATATGACTTAGTGTATGCTAAGAGAAAAAAAAGACAAAAGGAAACCCTCATAAAGAAAGCTACTTCAAAGTTATTTTACAGGTTTTTAAGGTATTTTAGCAATATTGAAATTCCTCTTGATACTGGAGACTATAGACTTATGAGTAGAAATGTTGTAAATGAGTTTAATAAGCTTAAAGAGCATAATAGGTTTTTTAGAGGATTAACTCATTGGATTGGCTTTAAGGTTACTTATGTCGAGTTTGATAGGCCGCCTAGAAATACTGGAGAAACCAATTACAATCTTACAAAATTAATGAAGTTAGCCATAGATGCTGTAATTTCTTTTTCATATAAGCCATTAAAGGTGTTTAATATAATTGGATTATTTATGGCTTTGTTTAGTTTTTTTAGTATAATTTATTGGATTATATTTAAAATAGCAACTGGAAAACCAGTTGCAGGGTGGACTTCATTGATTACAATAATTTTATTCTGTTCAGGTGTTATTATGATGCAGATAAGCATTATTGGTGAGTACACAGCAAGAACATATGAAGAGGTTAAAAATAGGCCTTTGTTTGTTATAAACAAAACTATAGGGATAAATGAAGGAAATGATATAAAAGAGAAGGAAGCTGAAAATGTTAGCGAAAAAATTTAAGTGTAAATATAATTTAAAAATGATAGTTTCATATGGCATTTTTGGTGTATTAACTACAGTAGTAAATATAATAGTCTATAAAATATTAATAGATAGAAATGTTTATTATATTACAAGTAATGTCATTGCTTTTATTTTGTCTATTATATTTGCATACATAACTAATAAAAAATGGGTTTTCTATAGTGAAACTAATACAAATATAAAAGTATTAGAAGAATTTGTGAAATTTTCAATAACAAGAATAACTACTTTTTTATTTGATTTCTTTGGGATGATATTTTTAATAGAAGTGTTTCATTTTAATAAGTTTTATAGCAAAATATTTGTTAGTATTGTGGTAATTATATTAAATTATTTGTTTAGTAAAAAGGTTGTATTTAGAAATATAGATAAAAAATAAGTTTGTTTAAATAATTTAGCTAAGACATTAATTGAAAAAGTAAGTTAGAGAATGTATATTTAATAGTTAAAATCCAACTTAATTTATAATAGCAAAACTTAAAAATAGCATTTTAATATAAATTTGTAAAAATTGTAAGTTATAACATATTGAATTTTAATTAGCAGGGTGATAAAATGAAACTAGATTATGTAATCGAAAGGGAAACCATGAAGTACATACTGTATTTGGGCATCTGGTGTGTATGGAGTTAATGATGCAACCCACCTTATATTGATAAGTTTATGAGATTTTATAAATTTATTAATATAGGGTTTTATTTTTAAAAGAATAATGAGGATTGTTATGAGTACATATTATGCTGTTGTCGTATTTATATTAGGTACTGTAGTAGGAAGCTTTTTAAATGTATGCATATACAGGATACCTAACGAACAATCTATTGCTTATCCACCTTCACACTGTACAAATTGCAATAATTATATCAAGTGGTATGATTTAATTCCTATTATTAGCTATATATTTTTAAAGGGAAGATGTAGACATTGTGGAGAGAAAATATCAATTAAATACCCTCTTATAGAATTTGTTACAGGCTTTTTATATTTAATGATTTATATTAAATATGGAATAGGTATAAATCTTTTGAAGTATATAACATTTATAAGTATTATGATTGTTGTAGGAATGATAGATCTCGAAACCACAGATATATATTTTAAAACTACAGTTGTAGGGGTAATTGCTGCTTGTGTATTTTTAGTAATATACATTTATATGGGGCTGCCTATAAAAGGTTATGTGTTTGGTGGACTTTTGGGAGCTGGAGTTTTAGCAATAATTGCCCTAATAACAAAAGGGGGCATGGGCTGGGGAGATGTAGAAATATGTTTGGTTTGTGGCTTGTTTCTTGGAATTAAGTATACTGCTTTGGTGTTGTTTTTGTCCTTTATAATAGGATCGATTATAGGGATATTACTTATTCTATCAGGAAAAAAGTCAAGGAAAGATTATGTACCCTTTGGTCCATTTATCGTAATAGCTTCAGTTGTTACTTTGTTTTTTGGACAAAGTATTTTGAATTGGTATCTGTAGACAAACTAAAGTTTTGCTAGCAGGAGATGGTGTAGAACATATTTAGTTAAATTAAGTTAACATTTGTTAACTTGAATTTTATAGAAAAAGAGCACTGTTTAGTTTTTAATTAAAATTAAGGAAAGGATGGGGTTTTATGAACTTATTAAAAAAGAAAAAAGGTTTTACTTTAATTGAACTTATGATTGTTTTGGCTATTATTGCTATATTAGCTGTGGTACTTATTCCTAAGTCAGGAGTATTTAAGAATCAGTCAAAAAATGCAGGAGTTATTACTAATGTAAATACTGTAAGGGCTTATTTAGAAACTAAAGTTACTAACGATGGAGGCGCTAATTCTTATTTATCAAGTACTAATATGGCGACTGCAGTTCAAGGTGCCTTTAATTTAAGTTCAACAAATGTGCCTACAGGTACTTCAACAAGCGAACAACTTATAAACCCTTTCGATAATACTAAAGCTTCAATATTGATTGTTGATGAAACTGGAGGGACGACACCAGCATCGTTACCAACAACAGACCCCTCAACAATAACAGTTCCATCAACCGGTAGTATTGCTGGTGAGGTGGTTATTGAAGTATATACAACAGGCTATAGAATTTATGGATTAGACAATGGCAAAACACCAACACAAGCGTTTATAATTAAATAGTGTAAATAGAGAACATGGGTTTTTCGTGTTCTCTATTTTAATTATATTATGTAAGTTTTAATCCTTTCTATCGAGTATAAAAGTATAAGATAAATTATATAAACTAAAGAGGTGAACCTTAATGCCAAAAGTAAAAAAACGTCTAGGAGAAATTCTAACAGATGCAGGAGTTATAACAGAAGAGATTCTACGAAAAGCCCTTATTTTACAGAAGGAAACCGGTGAAAAACTTGGTGAAATACTTGTAAGTAAGGGCTTTACTACTAATGAACAAATAGTAAATGCCATAAAGCAGCAGCTTGGAATACCATTAGTTAATTTAGATAACATTAATGTAAGACAGGAGATTATAGACATTATGCCAGTGAGTGTTGCTAAAAAATACGAGGCTATTCCTATAGACATCATGAATGGGTTTTTACTTGTAGCTATGAGTGATCCATTAAATTACTTCGCTATAGAGGATATAAGAATAGCTACAGGTTATAATGTTAAAACTGCTATTGCATTGAGAGATAGTTTATTAGATAATATTGAAAAGTACTATGGAAAAAGCAGAGCTGAGGAAGCAGCGCAAAATTATACTAAAAATTTTGCTAACAGAAGATCTGAAAGAGAAGAGGAAATACTAGATGATGATGCTGCGGCGCCAATTATAAAATTTTTAAATTCTATAATTGAGAATGCGATTTTATATAATGCTTCCGATATTCATATAGAACCAGATGAAAAGGAAATGAGAGTTAGATTCAGGGTAGATGGTACTTTGAGGGAAATTATGAGAACGGATATAGGTATGCTTTCTCCAGTAATAAGCAGAATAAAAATACTAGCTAATCTAAATATAGCAGAGAATAGAATTCCTCAGGATGGTAGAATTAATTTTAAGATTAAACATAGAACAATGGATATAAGAGTCTCTACAGTCCCAACAATTTTAGGAGAGAAAATTGTAATGAGATTATTGGATAAAAGTAATTTTTCCATTGAGCTTCAAAAGATTGGACTAGAAAATTATGAACTGCTAAAAATAACCAGACTGATATCGAATCCGTATGGTATAATATTGGTATGCGGACCTACTGGAAGTGGTAAAACTACAACTCTATATTCTATATTAAATGTATTAAATAATGTGTCGAAAAATATAATTACTATAGAAGATCCTGTAGAATACAATTTAAAAGGCGTGAATCAAATGCAAGTAAATACAAAAATTGGATTTGATTTTGCTAATGGATTAAGAAGTATACTTAGACAGGACCCTGATATAATTCTTGTAGGAGAAATAAGAGACAATGAAACAGCAGAAATATCAATAAGATCTGCTCTTACAGGACATACGGTTTTATCAACTATTCATACTAATAATGCAGTAGGAACTATAAGCAGACTATTAGACATGGATATAAAGCCTTTTCTTATATCCTCTACTTTAACTGGTATAATTGCTCAAAGACTAGTTAGAAAAGTATGCCCTAATTGTGGTGAGGAATATATGAGTGATGAGAGTGAGATGAGACTACTTGGATTGGATAGTCCCGTGAAATTAAGAAAAGGTAGAGGCTGTAGTTTATGTAATGATACAGGCTATAAAGGAAGAATAGGTATATTCGAAATACTTGAAATAGATAAAAGTATTAAAAATCTAATAGATGCAAATTCTACTGAAAGTGAAATTGAGAAATTAGCCATTAAAAATGGCATGAATACTCTGAGAAAGTCATGTATAAATAAGGTTTTAAATGGAGAAACTACTACAGAAGAGATGCTAAGGGTAACCTATGGAGATATTATTTAATTTTATACTAACTATTAAATTTTAGAGGAATATCATTATGAAAAAGTTTGTATACAAGGCTTGGGATGATGAATTTAAAATAGTCAAGGAAGAAATAGAGGAAGATAATCTTGAAGATGCAGTGGAGAATATAAAGAGTAAAGGGTTAAAAATAATATATGTAAAAGAGAAAACAGGCTTATATAAGTATAAGTTTTTAAGTAAAAAACTAAATGATGAAGTCTTAGCAAACTTTTGTGGACAAACTGCCATGATTCTAAGTTCTGGAGTAAGTCTTATCACAGGACTAGAAATAATGGAAGAACAGACCAAAAGTAAGAGAATGAAGGAAATCATTTTAGAAATACTTGAGGGGATAAAGAAAGGAAATAATTTAGCTGCCGCCATGAAAAATTGCGGGGAATTTCCAACTATATTGACAGATATGGTTATGACTGGTGAAACAAGCGGAAACGTAGATACTATATTATATAATATGGAGAATTTCTATAAAAGAGAGGCCAATATAAAGAATAAGATTAGAAGTGCTTCTGTATATCCCATATTAATTTTTGTTGTAGCAATAGGTATGATGCTGTTCTTTAATTTTTTTGTATTTCCACAAATAAAAGATTTGTTTGCAGATATGAAGCTTCCTGCTATAACAATATTTGTTCTGGGAATCATGAACTTTTTAAATAACAATTATTTATTAATGATTTCAATTACAATTATTACAATAGTTTTTTTTGAATATGCAAGTACAATTCCGAGGTTTTCTTATATCTTAGGAAAGATAACTTTAAAAGCTCCTATTCTTGGAGGAGTTAAATTAGATATTATCACATCAAGATTTACAAGGAGTATGGGGATATTTTTGAAGTCTGGAGTTCCTATTGTGATTGTATTGGATAACTTAAAGTTGATTGTGGGAAATGAATTTATATCACAAAAAATAGAAAAAGCTAAAAATGAGCTTATTGCTGGAGCAAAGTTTGCGGACTCCATTGGAAATGAAGAAATTTTTGAACCACTAGTGACGCAGATGTTAAAAGTAGGTGAAGAAACTGGACAGCTTGATGAAATGATGTTTAAATTAGCAGATATATATGATGGGAAGGTAGAAACTGGTATTGGACGACTTATGTCTTTAGTAGAACCTGTTTTAACTTTAGTTATAGGATTAGTTGTAGGTGTGGCCATATTAGGTATAGCTTTGCCAATAATGCAAATGACTCAAGGAGTGAAATAACAGCAATATATAGTGAAAAGAGGTAGTTAAATGTCTTCCAAAATCATATTTAGTTTTAAAGATAACTATGCAGATGTGGCTGTTGTATCAAAAACAATGAATAAGATAAAAATAAAAAAAGTAGTGAGGATAAATTCGAGAAATGAATTTATTTCAGGAGGACAACCTTATGCTGATGAATATAACTTAAATAAGGTTAAAGAGCTTAAAGAGAAATTTAAGATTAGAAATAAAAACATAGGAGTAGTATTGAATTGGGATAGTATTATAACAAGGATTATAGAAACTCCTGTAATGAATAAAAAAGAATTGAAAAGTTTTATAGAAAATAATGTAGAAGAATACTTTGCTGTTACTATGAATGAATATTGTTATGATTATGAAATTATGTCTGTAGATAAGCAAGGTAAGGATGGTAAGATGGCTATCATGTTGGTAGTTCTTCCAAGAATAAAGCTAAAAGAAATATTAGAGTTTATAAAATATTGTGGACTCATTCCTAAAACCGTAGGTATATATCCTGAGTATATATCAAATATGTTTTTAGAAGAAATTAGTAATAGCATAGCAGTTATAGATGTTAACAGTGGAAAGTCTACTTTAACTATATTAGACAAAGCAAAAATATTTCTCTATTCTAATATTTCAAATGAAAATTATGAAAAAGATGAAGTTGAATTTAGCGATATCATAGAAAATATCGATTATTTCTTGAATTTTTATTCCACACGGCATTTTGGAAATAGGGTAGATAAAGTATATCTTTTAGGTGAGTTTTATGATAACTTAAATTTATACGAACTTATTGGCAAACAGATTTCCGTAAAAACTGATATAGGATTCAATGATAAGGCATCAAAGCTAGTTAAGGATAGTATTGTGGATGGAAATATATATGCTGATATACTTGGATATGTTATACCAGTAAAAAATATATATAATAAGAAGATAGATTTTGTAGATAAATTATATAGAAAAGATAAAAAGGAAACATCTCCTAATAAGTTAATTAAAATAGAAATAGGCGTATTTTCTTTAATGACAATTGTTTTAATAGCGGCAGTACTCATATATACAAGGGTTAATTTGTCAAAATATAATACAGCTGACATAGATGCACAAATAGCTGTTCTTGGAAGTGTGCAAAATGATATAGATAACCTGGATAAAGAAAAGAAAGCATATGAAGATAAAGTTAAAGATATGCAGCAAATGGAGAATGATGAGTTCGATTATATGAGTTTACTGGATACCATAAGAAAAGGATTGTCTAATGAAGTATCTATAAAAAATATTACTATGAACAAAGACAATGTAAATGTTACATTTAATATAAATAACAAAACTGTAGATGCAGCTAAGATTGTTGTAGCTTTAAATAAAATGAATATATTTGAAACGGTTGAACTTCCACAAGTAAATCTTGATGATAACGTAAAGGAGGTTAACCTTAATCTAAAGATGATAAAATCATATAAAGGCGAGGATAAAAGTGGAGAAAAATAAGAGGGATTTAATGATTTTAATATCAATATTATTTGTAGGTGTTAATTATGTTATTTATACGTATTTTATAAAAAATGAATTAAATAGTGTGAATCAAGCTAGAAACAAATATATGGCTCAAAAACAAAAATTAAGTGATATTAAAGCTAAAAAGCAGACTATTGATACTAAAAAAAAGGAACTGGAAAAGCTTAAGCAGAAAACTGCAAATTTTGACAATATGGTTCCAGTTAAAATAGATACACCTCAACTTATATATGATTTCTACAATGGATGTAAGCTATACGGAGTAACTGGGCAAAATATTTCATTTCAGCTGCTAGGAAATAATAACAGCTCCAATAACCCAAATGTTAGCAGCAATAGTAATGGTAACAATAATGTCAATAGTAGCAATAATATAAACAAACAAGATACTCAAAATAATCAAAAATTCTATTCTCTTACAATAGATCTAAAGATCACAGGAGACAAAGGAAATGTAGAGAGTTTTATTAAAAACTTAGGGGTTATTACAAAAAGAATGCTTAATATAAAGAGCATCAGTATTTCCTCCATAGAAGATAATATTTTATCTATAGGGTCTAATAACCAGGGAAATACTCAAAACAGTAATAATATACAAAACCAGCTTTCTATAAATAATGCTAATTTAACTGAAACAGGCAAAAAACAATCAAATACATCTCAAAAAAATAATCTGGTAAATCAACTGTCAGCAGAAATTATTTTTTATCAATATATACAAGATGATAAGGGCAGTCAAGAGAATATACCCAATAACTATGAATTTTATGATAGTCAAAAAGAGGGATTTAGTAGTATTGCAGATATGTTTAAGTAAGCTATTGGAAAAAAGTTATCAATTTAGTAAACAGGGGGATTGGGCCAGTGGTTAGAAAAAAAGGTTTTACATTGATAGAGATTATGATAGTTATATCAATTATAGGTTTACTTTCAATAATTTTAATACCAAAAGTATCAGCCATTAGGGTGCAGTCAAAAAATAAAAATGTATCTGCCAATGTACTATTAGTCAGAACTTACCTTGAAAATAGATCTGGTAAAGATGGCATTTCTTATCAAGTAGCTACTAATGCAGGCAAAACCACTGAACAAGCCCTTGTAACTATATTAAGCAGTGTTGGAACAGATATGACTTCTAATTTTTCAGGAAGTAATGCTTTAATAAATCCCTTTAACGGAAATAGTTCTATTATATATTCTAAAGGTAGTATAGCTAATAAAGTTTTATCATCAGTGTCAGGGGTAATGGCATATTATTGTACAGATACTTTACCTTCAAGCAATAATGATGTAAATAACAATACAATTTTTCCTAAAGGTTCGGATTTATCTGGAAATGTTATAGTTGTTATTTATAGTACAGGGTATGTTTTGTATGGTATTGATGATAGTGGACAGATCGTTAATGTGTACATAATTAAATTTCCACCAACACCAGATTCGGCACAAAGTGGGGTTACTCCAGGTAATGGAGGTGACTCAGGTGGAGGTAATGGAGGAAGTAGTAATGGAAGCACTGTTGGAGATTTGTTTGCAGCTAATTGTTTGAATGCGTTCGGTGATAGCAGCGATCAAATTAATCTGGGAAATGGTAGTACATTAATGAATATTACAGGGTCTGTAGATTTACAGGGAAAGCAAATTACATTTGCTCAAAATACTACTGTTAATGGAGATTTATTAATTCTAGGCTCTGGGGATCAAAATAGTATAAGAACCGGAAATGGCGGCGGTAATACACTTACAGTTACCGGAAAGACTAATATTCAAGCCTATAATATAGATTTTAATAGTAATTTAAATACGAATAATACTGTATATATTTTAGCCAATAATAATGTTACTTTTGATAACTCAAGTATTAGCGCGAATTTTAATAATGGAACTGTTCAAATACAAAGTGGAACTGATATTAATTTTTACAGTGATGTTAATTCTATAAACAGTAGAATTTCTTCAGTAGCCCAAAATAATATCAATTTCAACAATGTAGGTAGGATTTGTAAGTTAGATAACAATAGTTCATTGTATGCTCAAGCAGGAAAAGACATGACATTTGATTATAGTGCAAACATGTATGGTCCTATAACAATGATTTCAGGAAATAATTTGAGCTTTAATAACAACAGTGCATCTGTAAATATAAGCGGTGCTACGTATCTTAAAGCTTTAAATAATATTAACATATTAAGGAATGTAACACTAGGTAGTACGTATATGGAAACAAATACTTTTAGTTATGGACATTCAAATATCAATACATCTGATCTAAGTACAAATATAACTAATTATTCACATGATACTTATGGCGGAACTTTATCACCAGCTCCAGTAAAAGTATTGCCAAAACAGCCACAGGATCCAGCTGTTGCACCTGCAAATGATATACCTTCAGCTGTAACCAAGCAAATTAAAAGTGTTAAGGGCGGTGTTTCTTACAATAGTGCTTATGATACTACAACTTACAAAGATTTAGCTTTTCGTATAATCAGAGGAAGTGATACAAGTTCGTTAAAACAAGCATTAATGCCTAATGGTGAGAGTATTAATTCTAATAATTACAAGTTTTTAATAATTGATGGAGATTGTACACTGGATTGGCAAATAGGCAGTAATAATTTCAGTAATTTTATAATTTATTGCACTGGAACAATAAATCTGAATTATATTGATTTAGGTTTTAACAATTCAGCAATAATTGCTAAAAATCTTAATTTAAAGCCAAGTTCATCTTTTAATATGACACAATTAGATAGTAACCAATTTAATCAAAATGTTAAGAGTGAAATTGATGCTTTATGTGATAAGTATCTCCAATAAATATAGACAAAACAAGGAGTTCAAAATGAAAAAATATGGTTTCACATATATAGAAGTTATGATAGCCACTACCATATTTATAGTATTGTCTATTATTGTAGTAAGGCTTAATATTGAATCCAATAAAAATGTAAATATTCAAGTTGATAAACAAAATATGATGATGGAAGCTCAAAAAATTTTGGAAAAGAGTAAAACAAATCCGGTAAGTGTTGGAGATAATAATTTTAACAGCTATGAAGAAATTAATGACAACAGTGGTAAATATTATTATGTAACTCAGGTTGCCAATATTGGTACACAAGGGCCTCCAACACTTTTACAAATTACTGTAAGAGTACGAAAGAATGTTAATGATGTGAAAAATGAGGTTATTTTAACATCGCATTTTCTTAAGAATTAAGGTGATATTAGTGAAAAAAAAAGGATTTACTTTAGTAGAGTTAATGATAGCATTAGCTACTTTTGCTATACTTTCTTTATATCTTTATCAAACCTTTTTTTCTCAGATAAAACTGAATTTTAGTTTTAATGATAATATAGATCTTCAATATAATATAAATAAGGCTTTGAACATTCTTACTGATGAAATTAGGAATTACAGTTTTACTGATATAAGTATAAATGGAGATCAGATATCTTCAGGTGGTAAAGTTATAGTTAATTTGAACTCAGGGGGCTTAAATAATGATGTAGATTATGATAGAGCTAACAAAATTTTAAATTTAAATGATGCAAATGGTGTTAACATTTCAAAGTGTACTAACATAGATTCAATTAATATGGCTAGTGAAGGTGAAATAATCGTAATCACTGTTTCAGCATCACAAGGAAAGTTAAAAATTACAAGTTCTACTGCGGTCAATGTAAAAAGATAAGCAAAAACAGTTAAGTTGTTATTTGCTTATGATATATGAAATTGTGAAATGGAGGCTTGTAATATTATGAAAAAGAAAGGCTCGGCTCTTTTGATTGTAATTATTATTATGATGATAACATTTGTGTTAGCGGCGCTAATGGTAGATATAAGTATTAAAAGCAATAGAGTAAACTCAGATACAACTAACAGAACTAAAGCTTACTATAGTGCTGAGACTGGTATTTATGACTTCATAAACTATATTAATAGTAAAGGATGCAATGTATCTAATGGAACTAGTATAGCCAATCTGAATAATACCGGTGGACTCTATGGGGATAACATGGCGGTATATAAAGCTAATATTACAAAAGTTATACAACCTAAAGATACAGATGATCCTAAAATATACACTTATGATATATACTCTTCTGGAAACTATAGTTCTCAAGGGTGCACTATAGTAGCAGAAGTAGCTATAACTTATATAAAGAACATTAATGATGGAAGTTACAGTTATCAATCTTACTCGATAAAGTGGAAGAAAGTTTATAATTCTTAAATTTATGGCTTACTAAGGAGTATATATTTTGATTCCTTCATTACTAAGGTACTATTCTTATATGTCTAGAAGATAAAACATTGTTATGTTGTGGAATTTTACAAACTCCCTAGAATTTTGCTAGATAAACGTATACATTAGTTAGATAATGTTATACTTCAAAAATAAAATAATTGACAAACATGCAAAAATTGAATAAAATAGTGTAAATAGTTCGAATGAAAAGGACATAAAAGTTGCAAAAAACATTTAATATGACTTTTTACAAATCAGTAATTTATATTTTGACCTATATATCCCCTGAATATGGCAGGGAGTCTCTACCAGAAACCGAGAATTTCTGACTATGGGTGAAATTGATGGGTATACTATAGCCATGCCAATTTCACACACAGTGAAATTGGTATGGTTTTTCTTTTCGACATAATTTGAAATCTAAATGTAAATAATATGTTTTATAATATAAAATTAAAAGGAGAGGGTATTTAAAATGGCAAGAATATTAAAACAAGCATATACATTTGATGATGTACTTTTAGTTCCAAATAAATCAGAGGTACTACCAAGAGATGTTTCATTAGTAACTAATTTAACTAAAAAACTAAAGCTAAATATACCACTTATGAGTGCAGGCATGGATACTGTTACTGAAGCCAAAATGGCAATAGCTATGGCACGAGAAGGTGGAATAGGAATCATACATAAGAATATGACTATAGAACAACAGGCTGCGGAAGTGGACAGGGTTAAAAGACAAGAAAATGGTGTAATAACTAATCCATTTTTCCTTTCACCAGATCACACTATAAATGATGCTCAGGCAGTTATGGGTAAATATAGAATATCGGGCGTACCAATAACTGTAGATGGTAAATTTGTTGGAATAATAACTAATAGAGATATAATTTTTGAAACAAATTATGACAGAAAAATATCTGAAGTTATGACAAGTGAAAACTTGATTGTAGCTCCAGAAGATACTACAATAGAAGAAGCAAAGGAAATACTTAAAACGCATAAAATAGAAAAACTTCCTCTAGTAGATAAAGATAATAACTTAAAAGGTCTTATAACTATAAAAGATATCGAAAAAGTAAAAGTATTCCCTAACAGTGCTAAGGATTCAAGAGGAAGACTTTTATGTGGAGCAGCTGTAGGAGTAACTGGAGACATGATGGAACGTGTAGCGGCTCTAGTTGAAGTTGGAGTGGATGTCGTAACTGTTGACACAGCTCATGGTCATTCACAAGGTGTTATAGATGCAGTTAGAACTATTAAAGAAAGTTATCCGGAGCTTCAGGTTATTGCAGGAAATGTTGCAACTGCAGAAGCAACAAAGGATTTAATTCTTGCAGGTGCTGATTGCGTAAAAGTTGGTATAGGACCAGGATCTATTTGTACAACTAGAGTTGTAGCAGGTGTAGGAGTACCACAACTTACAGCAGTAATGGATTGTGTAGAAGAGGCTAATAAGCATGGTGTCCCAATTATAGCAGATGGTGGTATTAAGTATTCTGGAGATATAGTAAAAGCTTTAGCAGCAGGAGCTAAAGTTGTTATGATGGGTTCAATGTTAGCTGGATGTGAAGAAGCTCCAGGTGAAAAGGAAATATATCAAGGAAGAAGTTATAAGGTATATAGAGGAATGGGATCTTTAGCAGCAATGGCTTGCGGAAGTAAGGATAGATATTTCCAAGAAGGAAATAAAAAGTTAGTTCCAGAAGGTGTAGAAGGAAGAGTACCATTCAAAGGAGACGTAGCAGATACAATATTCCAGCTTGTTGGTGGAATACGTTCAGGTATGGGATATTTAGGCTCAGAAAACTTTAATAGACTATATGAAAGTGCAACATTTGTAGTTCAAACATCAGCAGGACTTAGAGAAAGTCATCCACATGATATATCAATAACTAAGGAAGCACCAAACTACAGCGTTAATTCATAGTCAGATATCCCAAATCTCTGATTTGGTGATGGTCGCTTACACAGAGGTGCTGACTTTGATATGGTCGCTTACTCGCGAGTACTCATCTGACGTAAGGAAGAGGAGTTTCATAATCGTAATAATATGTTATTTATAGTTGGCAGCAGTATTTTGATTTTACCCTTCTTAAAAATGAAAGATCTAAAGCTGCCAACTATAGCTTTTTAATTTACTAATATGGAGGTAATTTATGAACAGAGAATTAGTTCTTGTTGTGGACTTCGGAGGACAATATAATCAATTAATAGCTAGAAGAGTTAGAGAAAATAATGTATATTGTGAGATAATTCCTTATACTTATTCTATAGATAAAATAAAGGGAAAAAGCCCTAAGGGAATAATATTTACTGGAGGTCCTAATAGTGTTTATGGAGAAGGAGCTCCAAGAATAGATAAAGAAATATTTGAGTTGGGAGTACCAGTTCTTGGAATATGCTATGGTGAGCAGCTTATAGCTCATACTCTTGGAGGAAATGTTAAGAGTCCGGACAAAAGAGAATATGGAAAAACAGATGTTAAATTAGATAATTCATGTCCTTTGTTTGCAGGATTAGAAGAAAATGAAAGTTGTTGGATGAGCCATACAGATTATGTTGAAAAAGCACCAGCTGGTTTTAGAATAGTTGGAACTACAAGTCAAACACCCGTGGCAGCTATGGAAAATGCAGAGAAAAAAATATATGGAGTGCAATTCCATCCAGAAGTTGAGCACACACCGTTTGGTAAAAAGATGCTTTCAAACTTCCTTTTTAATGTTTGTGGTTTAAAGGGCGATTGGTCAATGGCATCCTTCGCTGAAGAAAAGATAAAAGAAATACGTGAAAAGGTTGGAGACAAGAAGGTAATATGTGCACTATCAGGTGGTGTAGATTCATCAGTTGCGGCAGTATTAGTACACAAAGCAGTTGGAAAGCAGCTAACTTGTATATTTGTAGATCATGGTCTACTTAGAAAAGATGAAGGAGACCAGGTTGAAAAGATATTCAAAGAAGGCTTTGATATGAATCTAATAAGAGTAAATGCTCAAGATAGATTTTTAGGAAAGCTTAAGGGAGTAAGTGACCCGGAAAGAAAGAGAAAAATTATAGGTGAAGAGTTTATAAGAGTATTTGAAGCAGAATCAAATAAACTTGGAGAAATAAGCTTCCTTGTTCAAGGAACTATATATCCAGACGTAGTTGAGAGTGGAACAAATACTTCTGCTACTATAAAGAGTCATCATAATGTTGGAGGGCTTCCAGAAGACATTAAATTCTCTCTTATAGAACCATTAAGAGAATTATTTAAAGATGAAGTAAGAGCAGTAGGAGAAGAATTAGGAATTCCTCATCACTTGGTTTGGAGACAGCCATTCCCAGGACCAGGACTTGCAATAAGAGTACTTGGAGAAGTTACAGAAGAAAAACTTTTTATAACTAGAGAAGCAGATGCTATATTCAGAGAAGAAATAGCTAATGCAGGACTAGAAGGACAGGTATGGCAGTATTTTGCTTGCTTACCAAACATTCAATCAGTAGGAGTTATGGGAGATGAAAGAACATACTGTCACACAATAGCATTAAGAGCAGTAACTTCATCAGACGGAATGACTTCAGATTGGGCTAAGATACCATATGAAGTATTAGATAAAGTAAGTAGAAGAATTGTTAACGAAGTTCATGGAGTAAACAGAATTGTTTACGACGTAACTTCAAAACCACCTTCAACTATTGAATGGGAATAAAAGTGATATGCTGTTAAGCCAGTGTTTACAGAGCGTTGAAACGGATTTGTAGTTGAATAATTAAGTTAGTAAAAAGTAATTAGGATAGAAATATCTTAGTCAATGTGGGAAGCGAAGCTCCCTTGAGAAAAAAACTTCGCTTCCTAATGCAATACCTTTTAAATCACAAAATTTACAGATCAACCCATATTAGTTAATCTTAATGCGCTCTGTTTTCTCTTTTCTTTAATGGATTTATGAAGCTCATCAGATTTAACTATCTTAAATGCATTAGTTGGGCAAACTTCTACACAAGCTGGTCCATTTTCTCTTCCATTACATAAATCACACTTATTTCCTACCATTTTGTCTTTAAAGCATAACTTACCATCATGTACAACCTTTAAACCATGTTGTACAACCTTTTCTTCGTTATTAAATTCTGGAACTAATTCAATAGCACCTAAAGGACATGCCATAAGGCAAGTTTTACAACCTATACAAGTGCTTTTATTTATAAGGACAACTCCATTTTCATTCGTAATACAGTTATTTGGACATACGTTAGCACAAGGAGCATCTTCACACTGTCTACATTGAATTGGTGCACTGACTTTAGCTGTTTTTACAACACTTAAACGAGGATAAAATTCGATTTCAGAGCTTTCTGATGTAAATATGTTTTTGTCAGAATGAGCTACTACACAGGCTATCTCACAGGTTCTACATCCTATACATTTATTAGGATCTGCAACAACAAAATTATTCATTATATTTATTCCTTTCTTTATATATATTTTGTATATAATAAATGCTCGACCTCACTAAAGGCTATATCTTTTCTACTCTCATTTTTCTGCGTAATTCATTGTATGTTTCTAATAAACATTTTTCAGCCTTATCTTGATCCTTTATTGCCTCTACTTTAACTGCACAATATTTATATTCAGGTGTTTTTGATATAGGATCTAAATTATCGACGGTAAGATCATTACATGCTCCAATCCACCATTGATAAGTCATATAGGTATCACCTTTACGAACTCTATCTGTAACACAAGCTCTTGTCATTACAGAACCTCTTCTTGAACTTACTCTTACTAAATCTTCATCATTTATTTCAAGTTCTTCAGCGTCTTCCAAGCTCATTCTTATTTTACCCGGTTCGTCCTCCAGTTGTCTGAGAGCACGACAATTACCTGTCATTGTTCTTACAGAGTAGTGACCTATTTCTCTAACTGTACATAGGCTTAATGGGTATTCCTTATCTGGAGATTCTTGTGTAGGTCTCCATTCTGCAGCAAACAAAACACCTTTTCCATTTGGAGTACTAAATATATTTCCTTCATAAAGCACAGGAGTCCCAGGATGATTCTCTGAAGGGCATGGCCAAATTACTTCTCCATTCTTCTCCATTTTTTCATAGGTAGCACCAGCATATTTTGGAGAAAGACTTATCATTTCATTCCATATTTCTTCTGTATTATTGTAGTGCATTGGATATCCCATAGCAGTAGCTATTTCGCATATAATCTGCCAGTCAGGTTTTACATCTCCTTTTGGTTCAACAGCTTTATGGAATCTTTGGAATCCTCTATCCGCACAAGTATAAACACCCTCATGTTCTCCCCATGCAGTAGCGGGCAAAATTACATCAGCATGAAGAGTAGTTTTATTCATAAAAATATCTTGAACTACTACAAATTCTAGCTTGTCTAAAGCTTCTCTTACTTCATTTGCATTTGGGTCACTTTGAACACAATCTTCTCCCATTATATAATATGCCTTAAGCTTATTTTCCTTTAAAACTACTCTTGGAACTTCAGTTAAATGATAACCAACTTTATCAGAAAGTTTTACTCCCCAAGCTTTTTCAAATCTTTTTCTAATTTCTTTATCGGTAACCTTTTGGTATCCAGGGAAACAGTTAGGGATTGCTCCCATGTCACAGGCACCTTGTACATTATTTTGACCTCTTACAGGTCCTATACCTACACTAGGTCTTCCATAATTTCCTGTCATTAAAGCTAAACCAGCTAAACCTTTAACTACATCTACAGCTTGACCAAATTGACATACTCCCATACCATAAAGTATCATTGGATTTTTAGCCTGGGCGTACATTCTCATAGCTTTTCTAATCTTTTCAGCAGAAACATTAGTTATTTTTTCTACATACTCAGGAGTATATTTGTCCGTAATTGATTTGTACTCCTCAAATCCTTCAGTATATTTAGTAACATAATCTTTATTATACAAGTTTTCATTGATTAATGTATTTGCAAATCCATTTACAAGAGCCATATTTGTTCCGCCTTTTAATTGCAACCACAAATCTGAAAATATTACACTTTCCGTAACTCTAGGATCTACAACTATAATTTTCGCACCTTTTTCTCTTGCGCTAACTATTCTCCTAGCAACTATAGGATGAGATTCTGATGGATTGTATCCGAAAATTAACAATAAATCCGAATTTTCAATTTCTGGTATAGTATTTGACATTGCTCCGTTACCAAGTACTTCGGCTAATCCTGCGACTGAAGGTCCATGACAAACTCTTGCACAGTTATCTACATTGTTTGTACCTATTACAGCACGCATAAATTTTTGCATTAAATAGTTTGTCTCATTTCCTGGTCCTCTGGAACATCCAGTACCCATTATAGCATCTGGACCATACTTTTCTTTTATAGCTGTTAGTTTGTCAGCAACGAATCCAATAGCTTCATTCCAAGAAACCTCTTCTAATTCTCCATTTTTCCTTATCATAGGTTTCTTTAACCTAGCAGTTAAAAGTTGCGGGTCATTTAAATAATCCCATCCATAGTGTCCTTTAAGACATAGAGTTCCTTCGTTAGTTCTTCCGTTAGCTGGTTCTGCTCTCTTTATTTTCTCATCTTCAACCACTAAGTATAACTTGCAACCAGCACCACAATAAGGACATACAGTTAATATCTTTTTTTCCATTAATAATTTCACTCCTTCTTCTTTATGAATAAGTGTGATTATGATTCTCACACCTTTTATTTCAGGACTCAATAGAGTCTAAAAATCAGAATCACTCAAATTTCTATGTATCTTTAAAAATACTTTAACTAATAAAATATTTATATATTTTTTGAATAAAATAAAAATTAAAAATATCTTTACAACATAAAAAGTTCATACTCATAATAGGCATAGTTTACCTATATGAATATGAACTCCTTTGCAAAATAGCAGGCATAAAAATTACTCTTCACACCCTAAACGTCCATATTAGCCTCTAACCTAAGGTTAATATGGATCAGAGTTTATTTAATTGTATTTTTACAATATAGTTTTTATTAACCAACTATATAAAAAATTAACAATAGTGCTTTATGTAAACATTTTACTACATATAATATCAATTATGAATCATTATTTGAATTTTATATCTGGATACCTCTATAGTATTATAATTTATAATAACCAAAAGAAATCGAAAGTATATAGGAGAGAAGTAGGTTGAGTCGGTTTGATACTTGACTTGACCTCTTATTTTTTATGTTTCTTTGTTGGTTTACTGGTGTGCTGCTTTTAGATTTGGTGTTAAATAATTCCTTTAGTAAACAAAATTGTTTATGACGTAACTTCAAAAACACCTTCAACTATTGAGTGTGAATAGAATAACCTTAGTTAAATTAATATTTTAGTGTGGCCTAATAGTTTTGCATAACTATAAGCCACGTTTTTTATATTTCAAAATCTTACATATATTATTAAAAGAAAGAATAGTCATGATCTAAATAAATGACGAACAAGCTAGATATATTATTATTTATTGCACAACTTCAAAATTATCTTAAGTTAATGAGTCTGAGTAAGATAAACTATGAAAATTTTATGTTCTTTATTTTAAAGATGTATATATTTAAAATAAAAAGAAGAACCACTGTAGGAACAATGTTAAAGTTATTAGTAATTATAGACTTAAATACTAATATACAGCTAAGAATATTATTTAAAATATATAACAAATTACGATTTTTACATAAAAAGTTCAGATACATCCTATTAATCATTCCTTTACAATTTATTGATTATTTAATATTAGCACATTTCGAGTTCATATAAGTTAATAAATGTTTAATAAAGTTTTATAATTTTGGAAATAAACATGATTTAATAAATTTGTGAAAATAAAGCAAATTTCGAAGTATTGTAAAACTGTTGAGATTAACCATATTAAGATAACTAGTATATAAATTTTTTATATTTCCAGATAATTATTAGTAGTAGCAGTATAATAAAACTATACCTTAATATGGAAAGTAATAAGGGTAATGGAAATTTTAAAAATAAAAAGTTAATTGGGGGGAGCTTATGAGTAAAAGAGTCAAATTAATAACTATAGTATTTGGAATTGCAATATTAAGTTTATTGGCAGTGGGAGTAGTTAAAGCAGCAAGTTTTACTGATAATCAAACAGTAGATGCCAACAAGACTTGGACTGTGAAGTTTACGTCTGAAGTTGGATTTGATGATCTAACCCAAAAAGGAATAACTGTGACAGATAGTAAAGGAAATGCAGTAGATGTTGGTGTTCAGTTAGGAAAAGACAGTAAATCAGTTATAATAACACCTCCACAAGGCGGCTATACACCAGGAGAAGGTTATACATTAAATATTGGGGTAAACACACATTCAAAAGTAGGCAAATCATTAAAAAATCAGTACAAGCTAGATTTTAATATTAAAAGTAGTTATATAGTTACTTTTAAAGATTCAAATTTAGAACAAATAATAAGGAAAGCAATAAATAAACCCAAGGGTGATATTTATAAAAGCAATTTTGAAAGTATATCATACTTAAATGCATCAAATAGTCATATAAAAGATATTAGTGGAATAGAAAATTTATATAATTTACAAGTGCTTAATTTATCAGAAAATGAAATAAGCGATCTGAATTTATTAAATGGATTAAGTAACTTGAGAGATCTTAATCTATCAGAAAATAAAATAAGCGATATTAGCAATTTAACAAGTTTAAGTACTTTATATTCTCTTAATTTGAATGATAACCAAATAAAAGATATAAGTGTTTTAAAGAATTTAAACAATTTGCAAATACTTCTTTTAAATAGTAATGGGATAAGTGATATAAATTCACTGCAAGGGTTAGTAGAGTTACAACAGCTTTATTTAAAAAATAATAGGATCAGTAATATAAGTTTATTAAAAGGTCTGACTAGTTTGAAAGTTCTCTATTTATCACAAAATCAGATTCAGGATTATAGTCCGGTAAAAGGATACTATAATAATCTCATTAGTAAGGACTTTGACCTGTCAGATACTGTTGATACTACAGTATCTTTCAATGATGAAAATTTAGAAAAAATAATAAGAGATAAAATAAATAGGCAAACAGGAGATATTTATAGAAAAGATCTTGAAGGAATTTCATCTCTGCAGGCCAATGATAAAGCAATACAAGATATTAGCGGAATAGAAAACTTAACTAACTTACGAGAACTTGATTTATCTGAAAATGAAATAAGCGATATAAGTCCATTAGAAAACTTGTCAGGTTTGGAACAGCTTTATTTAGCGAAAAATAGAATCAGTGATATAACTCCATTAGGATGGTTAACTAATTTACAAGAACTTTATCTGAATAGCAATAGAATCAGCAATATAACAGAGCTACAATGGCTAACTAGTTTAAAAGTGCTTTATTTGTCACAAAATCATATTTCAGATTATACTCCTATAAAAGAGTATTACGATAATCTTACAGATAAAGATTTTAAAATATCAGATTCTACTATTCCAGAAGACATAATAACTTTTAAAGATGAAAATTTAGAGAAATCGATAAGAAATAAGATAAACAAGCCAACAGGATATATTTATAAAAGTGATGTTAGAAATATCATATCTCTAGATGTGTCAAGTAAAAATATAAAAGATATTAGTGGAATAGAAAATTTAATTAATTTACAAACTCTTGATCTAAGTCATAATGAAATAAGTGATATAAGTGCAATAAATGGGCTCAGTGATTTACAAAATCTTAATTTAAGCTATAATATAATAATTGATACAAGTATACTAAGAGGCTTAAATAATTTGCAAACACTTAATTTAAGCAACAATGAAATTAGCGATATAAGTACAATACAAAGCTTGAATAATTTAAAATCACTTAATTTATCTAATAATAAAATAAGCAATATAAATTCATTAAAAGGTCTAACTAATTTACAAACTCTTTGGTTAAATAATAATCAAGTAACTGAAGCTGATAAAGATGAATTAGAGGATATATTGTCAAATTGCAACATATATTATAATAGTTCTTTTTAAATTGAAAATCAGAAGGTGTTTTAATAATGCTTTCTGATTTTTAATGATTTTAGTGTAAATGTTTACAAAAATTTGATAATATAAAATAATTTGTAATAGTTGATTTATACGGATAAATAGAATAAAATTTCAATTGAAGCTAATTTTACGTAAAGGTGGAGGATAAAAATGAATAAAAAAAGTTTGACCTTAGATTTGAGCAAAGCTATGCCGTACATACAAGAACATGAATTAAGCAATCTTCAACTATTTATTAATGAAGCCCATAAAATGCTTCACGAAGGAACTGGTGCAGGAAATGATTTTTTAGGATGGGTTGATCTTCCAGTTAACTATGATAAAGATGAATTTGCAAGAATAAAAAAAGCAGCAGAAAAAATTAGAGGCAACTCTGATGCACTTATAGTTATAGGAATAGGAGGATCATATCTTGGAGCTAGAGCTGCAATAGAGATGCTTTCTCACACATTTAGTGGAAGCCTATCAAAAGATAAAAGAAAAAGTCCAGCTATATTTTATGTAGGAAATAATATAAGTTCAACTTATATTGCAGATCTTTTAGAAGCTATAGATGGAATGGATATAAGTGTTAATGTAATATCAAAATCAGGTACTACTACCGAACCTGCTATTGCATTTAGAATATTTAAAGATTTAATGGAAAAGAAATACGGAAAAGAAGGGGCTAAAGAAAGAATATTTGCTACAACAGATGCAGCAAAGGGAGCATTAAAGACTTTAGCAGATACAGAAGGATATGAAACTTTTGTTATTCCTGACAATGTAGGTGGAAGATTCTCAGTTTTAACAGCAGTAGGTCTTTTGCCAATAGCAGCAGCGGGAGTAAGCATAGATGAAATGATGCAGGGGGCCGCAGATGCAAGAGAAGAGTATAGCAATACAGATTTAAACAGTAACACTGCATATAAATACGCAGCAGCTAGAAACGCACTATATTCAAAAGGTAAAACTACAGAAATGTTAGTTAATTTTGAACCTTGCTTACATTACTTTGGAGAATGGTGGAAGCAATTATTTGGTGAAAGTGAAGGTAAAGACAATAAAGGAATATTCCCAGCAGCTGCTGATTTTTCAACAGATTTACATTCTATGGGACAATATATTCAAGAAGGGTTAAGAACTTTATCAGAAACATTTATAAATGTTGAAAAACCAAGAAAGAGTGTAACTATAGAAGCAACTGAAGACAATCTAGACGGATTAAACTTCTTAGCAGGAAAATCTATGGATTTTGTAAATCAACAAGCTTTTAGAGGAACTGTTTTGGCACATAGTGATGGAAATGTTCCAGCTATGATTATAAATGTACCAGAGTTAACAGCATATTATTTTGGATATATGGTGTACTTCTTTGAAAAAGCTTGTGGATTAAGTGGGTATTTACTAGGAGTAAATCCATTTAATCAACCAGGAGTTGAAGCATACAAAAAGAATATGTTTGCTCTTCTTGGAAAACCTGGCTTTGAAGACATGAAAGCTAAATTAGAACAGAGGCTTTAATTTATATAATAAAAATTATGCGAAGCA
>NZ_JAEEGC010000136.1 GCF_019207025.1 Clostridium thailandense
TTTTTCTTAGCTACTATCAAGTAGCTCAAAAGAATTGCTGGTTTACTTTACTTAATAAAAGCTATTTAAGCTTTTAACCTCTGTTTAATTTTCAAGGATCATCGCCGCTTCATTTAAGCGACTATTCTAGTTTATCAAATCTTTTTGAGTTTGTCAAGTTGTTTTTTATTTTTTCAAAACCACTTTTTACGACGAACTCATCAAGCTTTTATAGTGTATCATCAAAACTTAGCTTTGTCAACAACATTTTACTAAGTTTTTATCGCATCACTCAGCGACAAGAAATATTGTATCAAAATTATAACTGAATGTATTTAATAATTGTACTATATAAATATAATTATAGATGATTTTCTCCACATTTCTCTATATTTCTCTATATTTATTATGTTGATACACACGGCATAGTTTTATTATTTTAAACATAAAAAATACAGGCACTAACTATAAAATCAATGCCTGTGCTTTCAGTTTTATTCTTCATTCTCCTGAGTTTTCTCTATCTCATTAGAATTTTCTCCAGAATCTTCATCATCATTCATTTGATCATTGTAATTTATTTTGGCAATAGCAACAACTTTTTGTTCTTCTTCAGTTCTCATAAGCGTAACACCACTAGTGTTTCTACTAGTAGTCGATATTCCTGATACATTAAGTCTTATAGCCACATTGCTGCTGTTTATAAGCATCATTTCATCTTCATCTTTTACAACTCTTGCTCCAACAATATAACCTGTTTTATCAGTAACTTTATAAGTTATTATTCCTTTACCACCTCTTCTATGAGCAGTATATTCGGAAACAGGAGTCCTTTTACCAAATCCATTTTCACTTATAACTAAAACATCATGATCTTCTGCTACAATATCCATAGCTACTGCTATATCGCCTTCTCTTAATGTAATGGCTCTTACACCTGTAGCAGTTCTTCCCATTGGCCTTACATCTTTTTCATTAAATCTTATAGCATATCCATTTTTAGTAAAAATAAGAATTTCACTTTCACCAGTAGTCATTCTTACTCCTATAAGTTCATCTCCATCTTTTAAGTTAATAGCATTCAATCCATTCTTCCTTATAGATGCATATTGACTAATTTGAGTCTTTTTGATTACTCCTTCTTTAGTTCCCATTATAAAGTAATTGTCACCATCGAATTCCTTAAAAGTTATGACAGCTTGAATTTTTTCATCTGTAGCTATAGGTAGTATGTTTATTAAATTAGTTCCTTTGGCAGTTCTTCCTGCATCAGGTATCTCATATGCCTTTAATTTATGAACTCTTCCTTTATTTGTAAAGAAAAGAATATTATTATGAGTAGAGGTAATAAATATATGTTCTACAAAATCATCTTCTTTTGTAGCCATTGCTTGTATTCCCTTTCCCCCTCTTTTTTGAGCAGAATAGGTATCAGCTGATATTCTCTTTATGTAACCAGCATGAGTTAAAGTTATTACTACATCCTCTTCTTGTATTAAATCCTCAATATTTATTTCATCGTTATTTCTTTGTATTTCAGTTCTTCTTTCGTCACCATATTTATTCTTTATTTCAATAAGTTCTTCTCTTATAATTTCTAATACTAATTCTTCTCTTTCCAAAACTTCTCTTAAGTGCTGTATTAGTTTAACGAGCTCACTATACTCATCTTCGATTTTTTCTCTTTCTAACCCAGTAAGTCTTTGTAATCTCATATCTAATATAGCCTGTGATTGCTTTTCAGAGAGGTTAAATTTATTCATAAGACCGTTTCTTGCTTCTTCTGTATTCTTAGAAGATCTTATAAGATTTATAACTTCATCTATATGATCAAGTGCAATTCTTAATCCTTCTAAAATATGCGCACGTGCAAGAGCCTTATCCAACTCAAATTTAGTCCTTCTTCGTATAACTTCCTTTTGAAAATTCAAATAATGTACAAGAACTTGTTTTAAGTTCAAAGTTTGTGGCTCATTATCTACTAATGCAATCATTATTATACCAAAGGTATCTTGCATTTTAGTGTGTTTATATAGCTGATTAAGTACGACATTAGGGTTGGCATCTCTCTTTAACTCTATTACTATCCTCATACCATCTCTGTCTGACTCATCTCTTAAATCTGATATTCCTTCTAACCTTTTATCCTTAACTAACTCAGCCATATTTTCTATCAGCCTAGCTTTATTTACCTGATAAGGTAACTCTGTAACTATAATTTTGGATCTTCCATTTTCTTCTTCTATATCTGTCTTTGCTCTTACAATGACTTTTCCTCTTCCAGTTTCATATGCACTTTTTATACCCGATGTACCAAGTATTATACCTGATGTAGGAAAATCTGGACCTTTAATTTGAGTCATTAGTTCATATATGCTAACTTCTGGATTCTCTATAAGCATTATTATTCCGTTTATTACTTCTGTTAGATTATGTGGAGGTATATTTGTAGCCATGCCTACTGCAATTCCAGCTGACCCGTTTACTAGAAGGTTGGGAAATCTAGATGGAATTACTACAGGCTCCTCCTCTTCACCGTCAAAGTTATCAATAAAATCTATTGCATTTTTATTTATATCTCTTAGCATTTCAAGAGCTATCTTACTTAATCTTGCTTCAGTATATCTCATTGCCGCGGCACTATCACCATCTACTGAACCAAAGTTTCCGTGTCCATCTACCAAGGTATATCTTATCGAAAAGTCCTGAGCTAATCTAACTAAAGCATCATAGACCGCACTATCACCATGTGGATGGTATTTACCTAAAACATCTCCTACAATTCTCGCGCATTTTCTATAGCCTTTGTCAGGTGTAAGTCCTAATTCATGCATAGAATAAAGAATTCTTCTATGAACTGGTTTTAAACCATCACGTACATCAGGAAGTGCACGGCCTGCAATAACACTCATAGCATAGTCTATGTAGCATTTTTTCATTTCATGGCTTATGTCTACCGGTAAAATTTTCTCGTTATCAAACATCAATTACACCTCTTTAATTATATGTCTAAGTTTACTACTTTTTTAGCATTTTCCTGTATGAACTCCCTACGAGGTTCAACTTTGTCACCCATCAATATAGTAAAAATTTCATCAGCAGCCATAGCATCCTCAACAGTAACCTGTAGCAGTGTTCTTTGCTCTGGATTCATTGTAGTATCCCATAGCTGTGCAGCATCCATTTCTCCAAGTCCTTTGTATCTTTGGATATTTGTATTATTGTCTTTTCCACCTAATTGCTGAAGTATTCTTTCTAACTCCTTATCATCGTAAGCATAATATTCTTTCTTACTTTTGGCTATTTTATAAAGTGGTGGCTGAGCTATATATACGTGACCTTCCTCAACAAGCTCTTTCATATATCTATAGAAAAATGTAAGTAATAAGGTTCTGATGTGTGCTCCATCAACATCAGCATCTGTCATTATTATTATTTTGTTATATCTTATCTTCTCAATATCAAAGTCTTTTGCTATACCTGCACCAAATGCTGTTATCATTGATCTTATTTCTTCATAACCAAGTATTTTGTCTAATCTCTGTTTTTCAACATTCATTATTTTACCACGTAATGGGAGAATAGCTTGAAATCTTCTATTTCTTCCTTGCTTTGCAGATCCCCCTGCTGAATCACCCTCCACCAGATAAATTTCACATTCTAAAGGATCCTTTGAAGAACAATCCGCAAGTTTTCCAGGAAGAGAATTACTTTCTAGAACTGATTTACGTCTTGTGAGCTCTCTTGCTTTTCTAGCAGCTTCTCTAGCACGCGCTGCCATTAGACCTTTATCAACTATAGATTTAGCTATTTGAGGGTTTTCTTCAAGAAACGTACTTACCCCTTCTCCTACTATGCTGTCGACTATACCACGTACTTCAGTATTACCAAGTTTAGTTTTTGTTTGACCTTCAAATTGAGGATCTATTAATTTTACTGATATAACAGCGGTTAATCCCTCACGTATATCTTCACCAGATAGATTCTTGTCATTTTCTTTTAAAATTCCGAATTTCTTAGCATAATCATTAAAAACTCTTGTTAGAGCTGACTTAAATCCTGCAAGGTGTGTTCCACCTTCCACTGTATCTATATTATTAGCAAAAGAAAAAATATTTTCAGTGTATCCATCATTATATTGAACTGCTATTTCAACAGAATAATCTTCTTTCTTGCCTTCAATATATATAGGTTCCTTATGAACAACCTCTTTATTTCTATTTAAATAGGTTACAAAGGATTTTATACCGCCTTCATAATGGAATACTTCTTTTTTTCCTGTTCTTTCATCATCTAAAACTATCTTTATGCCTTTATTTAAAAAAGCGAGTTCTCTAATTCTTTGTGCTAATGTGTCATAATCATAATCAGTTTCCTCAAATACTTCACTATCAGGTTTAAAGTGGATTTTTGTTCCATGATCTTTACTTTCAGCTAGCACAACTAAATCTGTTACTGGTTTTCCTTTTTTGTAAACTTGTTTCCATATGTGACCTTCCCTTTTAACTTCAACTTCACATAATTCAGAAAGAGCATTTACAACTGATGCACCAACTCCATGTAATCCACCAGATACTTTATATCCACTACCACCAAATTTTCCACCTGCATGTAATACTGTCATTATAACTTCTACTGTAGGTTTATGCATCTTTGGATGCATACCAACAGGCATCCCCCTGCCATCATCAATAACAGTTATAGAATTGTCTTGATGTATAAACACCTCTATATTTCTACAAAATCCGGCTAATGCTTCATCTATGCTATTGTCTACTATTTCATAAACTAAGTGATGAAGCCCTCTCGGTCCTGTACTTCCTATATACATTCCAGGTCTCTTTCTTACAGCTTCTAATCCTTCTAATACTTGTATTTGACTTTCATCATAAACTTGTTTTTTTTCTTCTGTCATATCTATCCTCCTATCTTAAGGCTCATAATACAGAAGTTCTGATCTTTTTGTTAGTGTTGCTGAAGATATTGGAGAAAAGTAAATTTTACTTTTCTTATCTACTTCAGCTATTATAAATGACTTAGGTTTATCTTTAGTTATTCTCTGAACAAAACCATCCTCTTCAGCCATTCTTAAAAATTGAATAGTATCAGAACTATACATGGATGTTTCCATGTCAAAAATGCCAATTATATCTTTTATTGGCACTACCACATTTTCTCCTAAATGCAGAAACATAAGTTAATCCCCTTTCAAATTTCAAACTATCTCTACAGTACCACCTTTAACTTTAAACACTTTTGCCTCATTTTTTAAGTATTTTTCTATATGATCTATACCAGTACAAGTAATAAAAGTCTGTATATCCCTTATTGAATTCAATATAAATTTTTGTCTATTTGCGTCAAGCTCGGATAACACATCATCAAGCAAGAGCACAGGATAATCACCCGTAATCTCCTTTACTATTTTTAAAGAAGCAAATTTAATAGTTAAAACTGAAGTTCTTTGCTGACCTTGAGAACCAAAGCTTTTCGTATCTATTTCATTTATTTTTATACTAAAATCATCTCTATGTGGACCCATTGAAGTTGTTTTTCTTTCAAAATCTTTTCTTCTACTGGCTTTTAACAGTTCCAAAAGTTCATGCTCTGCATCATTTATATTTTTAATAGATGTCATGTAATGAAATTCGATATTTTCAGTTCCTGATGTTATATCTCTGTGTATCGGCTTTCCATTATCATTTAATCTTTTTATATATTGTTGTCTCGATTTAGTTATTGCTTCTCCATATTTGGAGAGTTGTTCATCATATACATCTAGCATATATTCATATTTTTCACTATATTTTTTTAAAATCGTATTTCTTTCACTTAAAGACTTATTATATTGAACTAGATTGAAATAATACTTTTTACTTAATTTACATAATTCAATATCCAAAAATTTACGTCTAAACGCTGGAGATTCCTTTACTATTTTTAGGTCTTCTGGCGAAAAGATTACTACATTTAAAACTCCTATAAGTTCAGATATTTTATTAATCTTTATAGAGTTTACATTTAT
This sequence comes from Clostridium thailandense, assembly GCF_019207025.1. Classification (GTDB taxonomy): domain Bacteria; phylum Bacillota; class Clostridia; order Clostridiales; family Clostridiaceae; genus Clostridium_AM; species Clostridium_AM thailandense. The sequence continues at coordinate 6,005 of NZ_JAEEGC010000136.1, forward strand.
TCCTTTTCTTCCTTCTTTAAATATTTTTATTTCTATCTTTTTATCTAATCTTTCTTTTACAACATATAATTTTATATATGCATCACGGCCATCCCAATTGATTAGTTCTTTGTCTTTACTTGTTCTAGGTGACTTACCAATACTGCAATAGTATATACTTTCTAAAATATTAGTTTTCCCTTGAGCATTATCTCCTATAAAGACATTAACATTTGCATTTAATTCTATAGTCAATTCTTTATAATTTCTAAAATTAATGAGTTGTAAATATTTAATATACATAAAAACACCTAGTTTAATTATATCATAATATAGTCAATACACAATTAACAATAAAACTTTCATAAATTATTATTATACATCATTTATATAATAATTGTAAATTATATTATTTTATAAGTCTCTCCATTAAATTCTATTATATCTCCTTTAATGAGTTTTTTTCCCCTTCTTGTTTCAACTTCACTGTTTACTTTTACTTGACCTTCTTGTATAAACATTTTTGCCTCAGATCCTAGCGAAACTTCTCCAGTCCATTTTAAAAAAGAGTCAAGTTTAATGAATTCTGTATTGATTTGTATATTTTTCATTTTTAGTATCTCCATTTCCAAATTTTTAATGATTTAATAATCTTACAGGAAGTACTAAATAAGTACAATTATCATTTTCTTTATTTTTAATTACACATGGGCTTACTCCACTTGAAAACTCCATTACAATTTCTACTTCATCAATTATTTTTAATACATCAATGAGATATTTTGAGTTAAATGCAATTTGCAGAGGTTCTCCTTGCAAAATTATACTACTCTCTTCTCTTACCATTCCCAATTGAGAATTAGATGTTATAATCATACTTTCATCCTCAATATTAAGCTTAACAAGATTAGTATTACCATCTTTAGCCATTAGTGAGGCTCTTTCTATGCAATTCAATAAATCTAATCTATTAGCAGTAACCTTTAAATTATATTCACTAGGAATTATAGATCTGTATTTTATAAAATCTCCTTCTAAAAGTCTAGATATAATTTTAGTTGCACCTAAACTAAAAAGTATATGATTAGGTGTAAATGTAATATTAACATTATCGTCATTCTCTTCTAGTATTTTAGATACCTCATTTAAAGTTTTTCCTGGAATTACAGCATTAATTGTATTATCTGTATCTAGAATTTCAGATTTTAATGCTAATCTATAACCATCTAATGCTACAAGATTTAAATTTCTGTTCTTAGTTTCAAACAATACACCTGTTAATATTGGTCTAGTATCATCTTGAGCTGTAGCAAAGATTGTTCCTTTTATCATATTTTTTAATATCCTCTGAGGTATAGAAAATATCATGTTTTCATTTATATTGGGAAGATCCGGAAAATCTTCTGCATTCATATGAATTAAAGTAAATCTAGACTTTTGACATAATATCTCAATAGAATTACCATCTATTGTATTGATGTGTATTAAATCATTAGGAAGTTTCCTTATGATCTCACCAAAAATTTTAGCATCAATTACAATTTTTCCTTCCTCCAAAATGTTAGCTTTTATTTTAGTTTCTATACTTAAATCTATATCTGATCCCGTTAGAATTAGTTCATCTCCATAAGCTTTAATTAATATTCCATTGAGGACAGGCATAGTTGATTTGCCTGTAACTGCTTTTTGAGCTGTGGATATACTTTCTTGTAGAATAGATTTTTCGCATGTAAAGTTCATTAAAAATCCTCCTTTATTAACAAAATAATTTATGTATATATAGAGTAGATAATTAAATAATTTCTAGTAGTAATAGTAGTAGGGGCTGTGATTATGTGGATAATCCATATACACGTTGAAATTGCTTAAAAATAGAGAAAAAATAATTGTGGATAAGTAAATTCAATATAATTAACTTTATCCACATAAATAAATTAAAAAATAACGATATTTAGTTATCCACATGTTATCCTGATAGTAATATAAACACATGTCAATAACTTATTTTTGATTTATTCTTTTAGTAAGATCATTAACAACGTTTTGAAGTCCTTCATCGACTTTTAAGTTATCAGATATCTTTTCATAAGCATGTATTACTGTAGTATGATCTCTACCTCCAAATTCTTCTCCTATCTTAGGAAGAGACATGTCTGTAAGTTTTCTGCTAAGATACATGGCTATTTGCCTTGGAAACGCAACATTTCTGGTTCTCCTAGCAGACTTTAAATCTTCCACTTTAAGACTAAAGTAATTCGAAACTACATCCTGAATTAAGTCTATAGTCACCTGCTTAGATTGTTTACTTGATATTATATCTTTCAAAGCTTCTGTAGCTAAATCTACGCTTATTTCCTTATTAGTTAATGAAGAGAAAGCTACGATTCTTATGAGAGCACCTTCTAGTTCTCTTATATTTGATTTGATTTTTGTAGCTATATATACCATAACTTCATTTGGAATATTTAAGTTTTCTACGTCTGCTTTTTTCTTAAGAATTGCCATTCGCGTTTCAAAATCAGGTGCTTGAATATCTGCTATTAGGCCCCATTCAAATCTAGACCGAAGTCTATCCTCAAGTGTAGGTATTTCCTTTGGAGGCCTATCACTTGAAAGAATTATCTGTTTATTGGCTTCATACAATGCATTAAAAGTATGAAAAAATTCTTCCTGAGTTCTTTCTTTACCTGCGATAAATTGAATATCGTCAATTAGAAGAACATCGATATTTCTATACTTATTTCTAAACTCCTCATTTTTATCATCTTTAATGGAATTTATAAGTTCATTAGTAAATTTTTCAGAGGAAACGTAAACTACTTTTGACTTAGAATTATTTTTAAGTATATAATGCCCTATAGCGTGCATTAAGTGAGTTTTACCAAGTCCAACTCCTCCATATATAAATAAAGGATTGTAAGCTTTAGCTGGAGCCTCTGCTACGGCTAATGATGCTGCATGAGCAAAGCGATTACTATTACCTATGACAAATGAATCAAAAGTATATTTAGGATTGAGCATTGCAGACATCTCATCATTTACTATAATTGTAGTCCGATTTTCAATTTTTGGTTTTTTGGGTTCTTCAGAATCAATTGCTTCTTCAGATAGTATAAAAAACTCTACATTATATTTTTTTGAAGTAATAAGCTTAAGAGCATTTACAATTAAGTCTTTATATCTACTGCTAAGAATTCCTTTAGTAAAATCATTTGGAACACTTAGTTTGATTAAATCATCGTCAATAGATAAAGGTATTATGCTTTTAATCCAAGTATTAAAACTTACCTCAGTAAGTTCTCCTTTAATTATGTTTAGAGTTTTTTCCCATGTTTCTTTTAAATGGGCATTCATTTTATATCCTCCAGTCTTGAATAGAAAAATAAAATTCACATTAAATAAACATAATTATAAACATCATTATATTTTCTTGACAAATGTTTATTAAAATATTCACATGTTAACAAAATTGTTAATAATATAAGAAAAAAAAAATTATCAACAAATGCGCAAAAAATAAATATTAACATTATTAACACTGAATAATGTTAAGAAATTAGTCAAAAATATAAAAAGTAAATAAGCTTTTACAGAAAGGCAAACAAGTTATGCACAATGTTATCCACAGGTGTGGATAACATTGTGATTGAAAAAAGTTATTCACAACTCTCTATTAATAATATCAAAAGCTGACAAGCTATTCAAGAAGTTATCCACAAAAAAGTAATAAAAATAATAACAGGTAGTCCGACTTGAGATTTGGTGCTTGTAGAATTTATGATTGACATCGGAAGGTTAGGAATATATAATTTAATAGTAAAACTTCAAGTTGGTGAAATACGAGAGTTGGTTATTAGCGAATAATCCTCGTGAGCAAATACACTTAAGAGGGTAATATAACTTTCCTAGAAGGGGGTGTAAGAACATGTTTATGACTTATCAACCAAAAAAGAAACAAAGAAAGAAAGAACATGGTTTCAGAAAAAGAATGAGTACTTTATCAGGAAGAAATGTTCTTAAGAGAAGAAGACAAAAAGGAAGAAAAAGATTAACAGCATAAGGGCCGCTTTTGTGGCCTTTTTCTGCAACTGCAGAAAAAAGGAGCAAACTAAATGAAAGTCAATAAAATAAGAAAGAATGTAGAGTTTAGAGCTATATATAGAAGAGGAAAATCATTTTCAAATGCCTTATTAGTCCTATATATATATAAGAACAAAAAAAATGTAAATAGAATAGGTATATCGGTAAGCAAAAAAGTAGGTAAAAGTGTAATAAGAAATAGAGTTAAGAGATTAATTAAAGAGAGTTATAGATTGAATAGGTATGGTTTAAATATAGGATATGATTTAGTATTTATAGCTAGAAACGCTGCCAATGGTAGAAACTACAATGAAATAGATGAAGCTGTTAAAAATCTTTTTAAAAAGGCAGGTCTCTACAATTAAATGAAAGAATTTTTAGTTTTTTTAATTAAATTTTATAGAAAATATTTATCACCTTTAAAAAGACCATGTTGTAGATTCTATCCGACTTGTTCTCAGTATGCAATGGATGCATTAGAGAAATATGGTGTATTAAAAGGTGGATTTATGGCTATAAAAAGAATATTAAGGTGTAATCCTTTAAATGAAGGTGGATATGATCCAGTTAAATAAGTCGTCAGGAGGTTTAGAGTTTGCAGTACTTAAATAGTGCGTTTGTTCAGTTTTTTGAATTGATTCATCAATGGGTAGCTATAGTTACTCCGAATAAGAATATTTCCTATGGAGTTGCTATAATTTTAATGACAGTTATAATTAAGTTAGTAATATTGCCGTTGAATATTAAGCAAGTGAAATCTTCTATGGTAATGAATGAATTACAACCGGAAATAAAAAAATTACAAGAAAAGTATAAGAATGATCCGCAAAAGTCTCAACAAGAAATGATGAAACTTTATAAGGAAAAAGGTGCGAATCCACTTAGTGGATGTTTTCCAATGCTTATACAGTGGCCTATTCTCATAGCACTTTATTATGTATTTAATAATTTAAGTGGTATAAATGGTGTTGAGTTTTTATGGATAAAAGATTTAGCTAAAAGTGATATCGCTCTTGCTATTCTTTCAGGTGCAACTACATATTTTTCGGGATCATTAATGATGCCGTCTGGTAATAGCGCGCAGGCTAAACAGTCAGCTACTATGAACATAAGTATGTCTGTATTTATGATAATCTTTAGCTGGAAGTTAAAATCTGCATTAGTACTATATTGGGTAATAAGTAACTTAATTCAGATAGCACAGACAGTAGTTATGAAAAAACTTGGTATGCATAGAAGCGTTAGCAATGCTTAGGGGGGTGACTATGGTATGAAGGTTATAGAAATGACTGGAAAAACTGTTGAAGAAGCCTTGAAAAATGCTCTAAAAGAACTTAACGTAGAAGAAGATAAAGTCGAATTTGAAGTTTTAGATGCAGGAAACAAAGGTTTTTTTAATTTAATAGGAACAAGACCTGCAAAAATTCAAGTAAAAGTAAAAAGAGATTATATTTACGAAGCTAAAACATTTGTTAGAGATGTTCTAGATTGCATGGGAGTAAAAGCTGAGATAAGAATAAAAGAAGAAAATAATGTTGTAAAGGTGTCTTTAACAGGTCCAGATATGGGAATACTTATAGGGTATAGAGGAGAAACATTAGATTCACTACAATATCTTATAAGCTTGGTTATAAACAAAGGTCATGAAATGGAGTATAAGAGAGTTATTTTAGATACTGAAAATTATAGACTAAAGAGAGAAGAAACATTAAAAAGGTTGGCTAGAAGAATAGCAGAGAAGGTTAGAAGAACAGGGAGACCAGTAAAACTAGAGCCAATGAATCCTTATGAAAGAAGAGTAATTCATTCTGCACTTCAAAATGATTTTTATGTTAATACTTACAGTGAGGGTGAAGAACCTTTTAGAAAAGTTGTAGTGGATTTGAAGAAAGCCTAATGGCTTTCTTTTTGCTTTATTAGTGTGAATATTATAATAGAGGGAGTGATAAAATGAGAGAATTCGATACAATAGCTGCAATTGCAACGGTCTTAGGAGAGGGTGGAATATCAATAATAAGAGTTTCAGGTGAAAAATCTTTAGATATTGTTAGTAGTATATTCAAAGGAAAAAAAGAAACTGGATTAAATGGGATAAAAACATATACTATGAGATATGGTTTTATTATAGAAAAGGAAACAGGTGATGTTTTAGATGAAGTTATTGTAACCTATATGAAAGCACCAAGAAGCTTTACAGCAGAAGATACGGTGGAGATAAATTGTCATGGTGGCGTAATTTCAACACAAAAAGTACTAGAAGAGGTAATAAAGAATGGAGCTAGAATTGCGGAACCTGGTGAATTTACAAAGAGAGCTTTTTTAAATGGTAGAATAGATTTAAGTCAAGCAGAAGCTGTAATAGATATAATTAGAGCAAAAACAGAACTTTCTATGAAATCAGCAGTTCAACAATCTAGTGGGAGAGTCTCAAAAGAGATAAACAATATAAGAGGAAATTTACTAGAAATAATTGCACATATTGAAGCTACAGTTGATTATCCAGAAGATGATTTAGAAGAAATGACTTCAGAGAGAGTTGCAGTTGAACTAGGAGGTATTTTAGACAAAATAAAAGAAATATTGAGTACAGCAGATGAAGGCAAAATAATTAGAGAAGGTCTTAATACAGTTATTGTTGGTAAGCCTAATGTTGGAAAGTCATCGCTTTTAAACTCACTTTTGATGGAGAAAAGAGCAATAGTTACGGATGTACCTGGTACTACTAGAGATGTAATTGAAGAGTATATAAATATAGATGGAGTACCAGTAAAAATTATAGATACTGCAGGAATAAGAGATACAGAAGATGTAGTTGAGAAAATAGGTGTAGAAAAATCTAAGGAAAAGATCAATGAGGCTGATTTAATTATTTTAATGCTTGATTTAAGTAGAGAACTAGATGAGGAAGATCATGAAATTATAGAATATATAGAAGGCAAAAAATACATTATCTTATTAAATAAATCTGATTTAGATGGTAAAATAAATAAAGAGAGTCTTAATAAACTAAATCCGAGATATATAATAGAAACTTCGTCAAAAACGGGCCAAGGTATTGATGAGCTGAAGGATTGTATAAAAGATCTATTTTTTAAAGGTGAAGTAACATCTATGGATATACTTATTACTAATACTAGACATAAAGAAGCTTTAATTAGAGCTAAAGAAAATTGTATTCAGGCATTAGATGCTTTAGAAAATACATTGGCAATAGATCTAGCATCCATAGACATAAGAAATGCATGGAGTAATTTAGGAGAAATAACAGGTGACACCTTAGGTGAAGATATAATAGATAAGATATTTTCAGAATTTTGTTTGGGAAAGTAGGTAAAGATATGGAGTATTTTGGTGGAGAATATGACGTAATTGTTGTTGGTGCAGGCCATGCTGGTTGTGAAGCTAGCCTCGCAGCAGCAAGAATGGGTTGCAGAACCTTATTATGTACAATGAACTTGGATAGCGTGGGTTTTATGCCATGTAATCCCAATGTTGGAGGAACGGCGAAAGGTCACCTAGTTAGAGAAATAGATGCACTAGGTGGAGAAATGGGAGTTAATATTGATCATACTTTTATACAATCTAGAATGTTAAATACATCTAAAGGCCCAGCTGTACATTCCTTAAGAGCTCAAGCGGATAAAAAAAAATATTCAAATAGAATGAAACATGTATTGGAGAAAGAAAGAAATCTTGATTCAAGGCAGTTAGAGGTAATAGATATAAGAACAGAGGATGGAGAAGTATGTGGAGTTTTAACCAAGAATGGAGCATATTTTAAAACGAAAACAGTCATTCTTGCAACAGGTACTTATCTAAAAGGTAAGGTTATAATTGGAGATGTAAGCTATAACTCAGGTCCAAATGGATTTATGCCTGCTAATGATCTATCACAAAGCTTACTAAACCTAGGGATAGAACTTAGAAGGTTTAAAACAGGTACACCTGCGAGAGTAAATAGAAGAAGTGTTGATTTTTCAAAAATGATAATACAAAATGGAGATGAAAAGATAGTTCCATTTTCATTTATGAGTGATAATTTAGAGAGAGAGCAAATACCATGTTATTTAACTTATACAACTGATGAGACTCTTAAAGTAATAAAAGATAATATACACAGATCTCCTTTATATAATGGTAGTATTAAATCAGTTGGACCGAGGTATTGTCCTTCTATTGAAGATAAAGTTGTAAGGTTCCCGGATAAAGAGAAACATCAAATATTTGTAGAGCCTGAAGGCGAAAATACAGAGGAGTTATATATAGGCGGAGCATCTACATCGCTTCCAGAAGATGTTCAAGTAGCAATGTATAGAAGTATTTCTGGACTTGAAAATGCAGAAATATTAAGAACTGGTTATGCCATAGAGTATGATTGTATAAATCCACTTCAACTAAAAGCTTCATTAGAGTTTAAAAATATAGAGGGATTATTTGCTGCAGGACAGGTAAATGGAAGTTCTGGATACGAAGAAGCAGCATCGCAAGGAATAATTGCAGGAATAAACGCAGTACGTAAGGCCAATGATAGGGAACCATTAATACTAAAGAGATCAGATGGGTATATAGGAGTTTTAATTGATGATTTAGTTACAAAAGGAACTGAAGAACCATATAGAATGATGACATCACGTTCAGAATATAGACTTTTATTAAGACAGGATAACGCAGATCTTAGGTTAACGGATATTGGCTATGAAATTGGTCTAGTTAGTGAAGAAAGATATTCAAAATTTTTAAATAGAAGAAAAGCAATAGAAGAAGAAGTAGAGAGAATAAAAAATGTTCAAATAAATCCTAAGAAGGAAGTAATTGAATTTTTGAGTAGTTTGAATTCAACAGAGTTAAAGAAGAATATAAGTTTATATGAGCTTATCAAAAGGCCAGAACTTGATTATTTAAAATTAGAACCATTAGATAAAGATAGACCTAATTTAAGTTATGACATAGTAGAGCAAGTTGAGATTATTGCTAAATATGAAGGATATATAAACAAACAATTAGAACAAATTGAACAGTTTAAGAAACTTGAAAATAAAATTATACCAACAGATATAGTGTATAATAGTATTAATGGGTTAAGATTAGAGGCGATTCAGAAGCTTGATAAAGTAAGACCCGTAAGTATAGGTCAGGCCTCTAGAATTTCTGGAGTTTCTCCAGCAGATATTTCGGTGTTGCTAATTTACTTAGAACGTGAGTATAGATTAAGTAGAGAAAACAATAACGAAAAAAATAAGTAGTGGTTTTTGAGTAATGTTTTAATTATTTTTTATCTGCAGGTATATTACGATTCTAATAGAATTATTTTAGTTTATATAGATTTGTTTTATATATAACTAAGATGATCTTATCGATTGTTATGTAATAATGATTGTTTTTATAATAAATTTTAGAATGGAGATTAATCTTATGAAATATTACGACATTATGAACTCTGCATGCTTAGATGTAGGTTTAAGCATGAATGAAGAAATTTACAGGAAATTTATACAGTACAAAGATTTGATAAAATTTTGGAATGAGAAAGTTAATCTCACAGCTATAACGGATGATGAGCAAATAATAAAAAAGCATTTTATAGATTCTATAAAGATATTTAAGTTTTCTCCTTTGAAAGAAGCACAAAGTATCATAGATATAGGAACTGGTGCTGGATTTCCGGGTATACCAATAAAAATTATTAAATCAGATGTTGATATGATACTTTTGGATTCTCTAAATAAAAGAATTAATTTTCTAAACGAAGTAATAAATAAAATTGAATTAAAATATACAACTACTATCCATGGAAGAGCTGAAGATTTTTCAAGAAAAAGTGAGTATAGAGAAAAATGTGATGTGGCAGTATCAAGAGCAGTTGCTAATCTTGCTGTATTAAGTGAGTTGTGTATTCCTTATGTAAAAGTTGGAGGACATTTTATTGCAATGAAAGGACCTTCCGTTGAAGATGAAATCCAAGAAGGGAAAAATGCAGTATCTATACTTGGTGGAAAAATTGAAGACATAATTAAAATAGAAATAGAAGATAGTGACTTAAAACATAATTTAGTAGTAATAAAGAAGGTAAAAGAAACGCCTAATATATATCCAAGAAGAGCTGGAACAGCTGCTAAAAAACCGCTAAAATAAGGCTGTATTAATTTGTCGTAAAAAAAATAAGTAAAAAAGAAGGAAATTATAAAATAATAAAGAAATGTTAATAAATAGGAAAGAGTAAGAGGGATGGTTAAATATGCAAAGTGATATCAATTATATATGTGTTGATTCTATTTTACCGAACTTATATCAGCCAAGAAAATATTTTGATGAGGAAAGCTTAGAAGAATTAGCTCAATCTATAAATACATATGGAATAATTCAGCCTTTATCTGTAAGAAAGCTTTCAGAGGATAGGTATGAACTTATAGCTGGTGAAAGAAGGCTTAGAGCAGCAAAAAAAGCTGGATTAGTTGAGGTTCCAGTTATAATAGTAGATATTAGTGATGGAGAATCTGCAGCTATTGCATTATTAGAAAATTTGCAGCGAGAAGATCTAAACTTTTTAGAAGAAGCTGAAGCTTACAACAATTTAATTAAGGATCATTCCTATACTCAAGAGAAATTAGCTGAAGCAATTGGAAAAAAACAATCAACAATCGCTAATAAAATTAGATTATTAAGATTAGAGCCTGAAATAAGAACTATTTTACTAGAAAATAACTTAACAGAAAGACATGCCAGAGCTTTGTTAAGGCTGCCTGACTTACAATCACAAAAAAAAGTATTAAAAGTAGTTGTAAAGAAGCAATTAAATGTAAAAAAGACAGAGGAGCTTATCGAAAAAGAACTTAGTAAGCTTGAAGAAGGCAATTCTTCTAAAATAAAGAAGAAAATAAAAGGAATATTTTCATCTAGAGTATACATTAATACTGTTAAACAGGTGTTTGATAAATATGGATTAAACGCTCAATATGCATCTAAGGATTTAGATGACAAAATAGAAATAACTATTACAATTCCCAAAAAATAAGTGTTTCACGTGAAACATTTGTACATAATTACCTTTTTTATTCTTGAGCAACTTGCTCAAGAATTTTTATTTTAAAATAAGCTACAATTTTATTGATAATTTTATAGTAAAATACTTTTATTATTTTATATAAAAATATATAATTAAGATTGAGATGTTTTCTTTGAAGAGAAGGGTGGTGGAATTTATGAAAATAATATCGATATTTAATCAAAAAGGTGGAGTAGGTAAAACTACTACTAGCATAAATTTGAGTTCGTATTTAGCTATGCAGGGATATGGGGTTTTAAATATAGACATAGATCCGCAAGGAAATACTACTAGCGGTCTTGGATTTGATAAAAGAAGTTTAAATGAATCTATATATGACATTTTAACGTCTGATATGGTTATAGATGAGGCAATGAAAAAAAGTGAACTTATAGAAAATTTTTATTTAGTCCCTTCCACTATGGAATTAGCGGGTGCAGAAGTGGAACTTATAAGTAAGGAAAATAGAGAGAATATATTAAAAAATAAAATTTTAAACATGGAGTCAAAGTTTGATTTCATATTTATAGATTGTCCACCCTCACTTGGATTACTTACAATAAATGCGTTAACTGCTTCAGATAGCGTCCTAATTCCGATACAATGTGAGTTTTATGCTTTGGAAGGAGTTGGACAGCTCATCAATACGATACAACTTGTAAAGAAATCACTAAATAAAAGCTTAGAAGTTGAAGGTGTAATAATGAGTATGTATGACGGAAGAACAAAATTATCAAATGAGGTTGTATCTGAAGTTAAAAGTTATTTTAAGGATAATGTTTATAATACAACTATTCCAAGGAATATTAGACTAGCAGAAGCACCTAGCTTTGGACTTCCAATAATGCTTTACGATGATAAGTGTAGGGGAGCAGAGGCATATGAAAGTTTAACGAAGGAGTTCTTAAGTAGACAAAAAAGGAGTGAGTAGTATTTGAATAAAAAACATGGCTTAGGAAAAGGATTAGGTGCTTTAATACCAGAAGATAGAAATGATGATCATAAAGAGAATAGAAAAGATAACGTAAATCTTGTAAACATTAATTTAATAAAAGCCAATGAAGGACAACCAAGGAAAAGTTTTGATGAAGAAAAGATAATTCAACTCTCACAATCTATAAAGGAACACGGAGTTATTCAACCTATAATATTAAAAAAATGTGAGGATACATACATTATAGTTGCTGGAGAAAGAAGATGGAGATCTGCTAAACTTGCAGGCATAAAAGAAATGCCTGCAATAATAATGGAGCTAACTGACAAAGAAATTCTAGAAATATCATTAATTGAAAATATCCAGCGTCAGGATTTAAATCCAATTGAAGAGGCTCTTGCTTATAAAAAGTTACTTGAGGAATTTAATATAACTCAAGAAGAATTAAGTAATAGAATAGGAAAATCTAGAACGGCAGTTACTAACTGTTTAAGACTTCTAAATTTAGATGATAGAGTGCAAGAATACTTAGTAGATGGAGTTATATCTGAAGGACATGGAAGAGTATTATTAGCTATTGAAGATAAAGATATTCAATATAAATTGGCTCAAAGCATAATAGATGAAAGATTAAGTGTAAGGGAAACTGAAAGATTAATTAAAAGTTTAACCATAGAAAAAAAGAAGTCATCAGAAAAAGTTAATACACAAAGTTCTTATTACGTAGATATAAGAGAAAAATTAGAAACTATGTTTGGTACTAAGGTTTCTCTTATGGATAAGAAAAATAAAGGAAAGATAGAAATTGAGTATTATTCTCAAGATGACTTAAAAAGAATATTAGATATATTAAAGGTAGAATTATAAATTTATAACTAGATTTAATGTTTCACGTGAAACATTACCGGAAGGAGAAAATATATGAAAAACATCATAGGAATAATAAATGGTTTTCAAGTCTACATTATAGCAGCTCTTGCAGTATTAGTAATAATATTGTTTATTATGCTTATGGTTACACTGAAATCTTTAAGTAAACTAGAAAACAAGTATAGAAGATTTATGAGAGGCGTAGATAATAAAAACTTAGAAGAGCTAATAGTTGGATATTTAGATAAAGTGGATGAAGCTAAAGCAGAAGCAGAATATATGAAAAAATTATATGAAAACTTGAATTTAAAATTAAAAGAATGTATTCAAAAAGTTTCTATAATTAGATACAGAGCATTTGAAGACGTTGGAAGTGATTTGAGCTTTTCAATAGCATTATTAGATGATAGTAATAGTGGTGTTATAGTTACAGGTATATATGGAAGAAATGAAAGTACAACTTATGCGAAACCTATAGATAGAGGTATATCACGGTATGATTTATCTCAGGAAGAACAACATGTATTACAAGAATGTATAAATAAAGTTTTAAGTTAAATTTAGTTAAGAATAAAAAACCTCCTTTAAGGGAATATTATCCCATAAAGGAGGTTTTTTTATGAAAATATGCGTTTGTAGCGATTTAGAATATATAAAAGAGGAACTTGAAAAGAGAGGATATGATGTTAATACTGAAAAAAGTAACATCTTATATGATGCAATAATATGTAATTTGAAAAATGGAGGATTAACAAATTTTAATATAAATAATAATATAAGAAGAGAAGGCACGTTAATAATTGATTCTGGAAGCAAAACTATAGAAGAAATAGAATATATATTAAATAATAGGGTTTACAGTAATTTATTTTAGAATGCCTTCTATGTTTCTTAATAATTTATTTTTAATCAAGCCTCTATATTTTCATTACTATTTTCAAGTATAGAGTTAACCTTTCTTCCACCGATTGTTTTTAATATAGAATGATATATTCCCTTAGATATAGTTTCAGCAAGTTGCATTACAGTAAAAAGTCTTGTGTTTTGCAAAACCATAAATTCCATGGCACCAGATATGTTGACAATTCCAGTTATACTTAAGTCACCTATTTTAGGAAGATCCTTATTCATAGCAGAACCTGGACATAAAGGTTTAGCATCAACAATTATTTTACCTACATTTTGCAAACTTCCTAGACATGCATCTATAGCAATTATAAAAGGATTTTTATACTTTGAATTAATCTCATTCACAATATCGCAAAGGTTTTTTGCATGAACAGGATATTGTAAATTACCATAAAGATATACCCTATCTCTAATTAAAAATTTTAATTTATCACCTACTAATGGTCCTAGACTATCACCAGTTGATCTGTCAGTACCAATACATAGTAAAACTATAGGTCTTTTAGATTTTACTATAGGACATAATTCGTCACTTAATATATCTCTTAAAATAAAAATTGATTTTTTAGATGATGGGTCAATTATTAATTTATCTATCATATCTAAACCTCCTATATTATGAATTTTAACCATGTGGAGGTTATTTATACGTATATTTATAACTTTAAACATAAAAATCCCCAATTAGAATTAATTGGGGATTTTTATGTTAGATTAAATCAACTTTCTTAAATATATTATAAAAGACTGCTAGAAATACACAAAATATAACACCTGATAAGCCATTGGCCTTAAGTCCTATAAATAGGGCAGCTAACACAGCTACTGGATGAATACCAAGGGATGAAGAAACTATTTTAGGTTCAATTATCTGTCTTATTATTGAAATAATTATATATGAAATCAAAATTCCAAATGCGGTAATATAATTCTTAATAAAGAAAAAGTAAAATATAGCAAGAGGAATATAAATAGTTCCTATTCCTAGTATGGGTAAAATATCGGCTATAGCACATACAATGCTTAAAATAAGCACATATTTAACTTTAAAGACTAAAAATACGATTATTGTTTCTAAAAAAGTAATACCTATAATCAATAAGTATGATAAAATATAGTTTCCTAGCATTCGTTTAGCCTCAATGTATATATTAAGTATTTTATCGGATTTATTTGATGGTATAATATTTAATAATTTGCTTCGATTTATCACTATGTCTTTAGTAAAAAAATATGTAGTAAGTAATGTAAAAAGTATAACCATTAATAAATAAGGAATTGTTGCTAAAAATCCTATCAATGAAGATACTATTTTACCAGTAATACTTACAGCTATATTGGAAACTTTTGTTATAAAACCGGAAAGATTCTTTTCTATGGCAGTTACAATATATGGATCGAGATTGTCATAATACTTTTTTAGTTTATCAATAGAGTCATATATATTAGAAGAATTTTTTGAAATATAAATCTGAGTATTTTTCCCAAGAAGTATAGCTTCTTGAGTTATGTTTGTTATAGCGTATGAAAAAATAAGTATTATAAAAGTAAAAAATACAATTGTTGTAATTAGTGAAGCAATTGAATTTTTTATATTAAAATTTTTTATTAAAAATTCTGTTGGCTTTTTTATTAATAAGGCAAATACTAAAGCAAGTACAAAAGGTAGTGTATAATTTAGTGTACTGAAGAAAACTAAAAAAATAATGGTATATATTATAAAAAACAAAATTATATTATCAATTTTGCTTAATAGCTTCTCCATTTAACTCTAGTCACATCCTTTGATAATTAAGTTTAAACAGTGCAATGTATAGTCTATATCTTTTATATCATTAAAAGGTCCTAAACTAAATCTTAATGTTCCTTCGGGAAAGGTTTTTATAGTTCTATGAGCTAAAGGTGCACAATGCAATCCTGTTCTAGCCATTATTCCATAATCTCTGTCAAGTACAAATCCTAATTCTGCATTATTAATTTTGTTTGAATTTATAGATATAGTAGGAGTTCTTAAGGAAGCCTCTGTAGCACCATATACTTTAATAGAAGGTATATTTAAAAGTCCATCAATAAAGTGTTGACAAAGTTCTCGTTCTCTTTCCTGAATTGATATAAGTCCTTCTTCAGTTATGTAATTAATTCCTGCAAGTAATCCGGCTATACCAGGAGCATTTAATGTTCCACTTTCGAATTTATCAGGAAGAAAGTTGGGCTGAGTTATGCTTTCTGATAAACTTCCTGTACCTCCTTCAATGAAAGATAAGGCTTCTTGATTTAAATTATCATCAATTAAAAATCCACCTATTCCTTGAGGTCCCAAGAGAGACTTATGTCCCGTAAAAGCTAATGCATTACAGCCTATTTCATAAAAGTCTACAGGAATAGCTCCAGCGCTTTGAGCAGAATCTATTACAAAGTAGATACCTCTTTCTTTACAAATTTTTCCTATATGTTTCAGGGGTTGAATGCTACCTATTATGTTAGAAGCATGAGTTAACACTACTAGCTTAGTGTTAGATTTAAGAGTGTTTTTAAAATCTTCAATATTAAGCACTCCATTTTCTGAACATTCAATTATATCAAGATCAATGTTTTTAGTTTCCTTCAAATTAGAAAGTGGTCTTAAAACTGAATTATGCTCCATAGATGAAGTGATAATATGCCAGCCATCTTTTACAACGCTTTTTAATAATATATTAAGAGAGTGAGTTATATTAGCAGTAAATATTATGTTCTCTAATTTATCAAAATTAAAAATTTTCATTAAAGCTTCTCTACAACTAAAAATAATTCTATCTCCTTCTAATGCACTTGAATAACCACCTCTTCCAGGATTTGAGCCTATATTTTTCATATAATTATAAACAGAAGAATATACTTCTTCTGGCTTAGGATAAGTGGTTGCTGAATTATCTAAATAAACCTTCACAATTAAAAACCTCCAAATTTTAAAAATTTTTTATAAACTCATATATATTACTAATATTCAATGTGTGAATTCTGGTATAATAAAATATAAGTTTTTGTATATAAATGTGTTTAAAGCTAAAATTTATGTAGCTATTTATTGATAATATTCAATTGAGTATCTACATATATAATTATAAACTAAACAATGTTAATTGTATACAAATGTAAAATAAATATTGGAAGGGAGAGACAGTTCCTGATTTAAGGAAACTGGATTTATAATGAACAAATATTATATTTTAACTTTTGAAAATACTCATGGAGCAATTAGTGCAGAAAGCGTCCTGAAAGAAGAAAATATTAAAATAGAAATTATGCCTACTCCAACAAATATAACTAAAAGTTGTGGAATAAGTATAAAACTTAGCGATGAATATATTGAAAATGTTAGGTCTATAGTTAACGGTGGAAAGATTCGTATAAAAAACATTTATGTAAAGGATGGATTAAATTATAATATATTTGAAATTTAGATCAAGTAGTTATTTTGAAAAAATTTCCATATAAAAATAGTAATTTCTCAGGAGGAGCATAATGAACAGTTTAACTTCTTTGTTTAAATTTAGAATAGATTTAAATAAAGGTATAGTACAAGTGGGAAACTTCGTTATAGGGAAAGAAAGTATTTATGTATTAGGAACAATAGTGATAAAGATCATTATTATGTTAGTAACTATGTATTTAGTTATTAAAATTGGAAATAAGATTATAAATAAATATGTATTAAAACAAAAAAACTTTAGATTTTCTTTAGATGATAAAAAGGCTAAAACAGTTGGCGCTATATTAAGTAGTATACTTAGGTATTCTGTGTATTTTTTTGGTATTTTTAGCATAATAGCTACAATATCTCCCAAGGTAGGAATTACAAGTCTAACCTTTGCAGGAATAGGTGGTGTTGCTGTTGGATTTGGAGCACAAAGTTTAATCAAAGATATAATAAATGGTTTTTTTATATTATTTGAAGATCAATTTGCAGTTGGGGATTATATAAATATTGATGATAAAGGTGGAATAGTAGAAAGTTTAGAGTTAAGAGTGACAAAAATAAGAGATTTTAATGGAGACCTTCATATAATCCCCAATGGGCTTATAACAAAAATTACGAATCATTCAAGAGGAAATATAAGAATTATGGTAGAAGTAGATATAGCCTATGATGAAGACTTAGATAACGCTATAGAAGTAATATCGAGTCTGTGCAAAAAATTTAAAGATCAAAATGAATCAGTGGTTACAGAAGGTCCATCTGTCTTGGGAGTATCAGCTTTTAAGGATGGTGGCATAAGCATTAGAGTTGTAGGAAAGACGAAGCCAATGATGCAGTGGGATACAGAAATGAAACTAAGAAAAGAAATAAGAGAAGAATTAATAAATGCTAATATAAGTATAAATTATCCTAAAGTAAGAATTGTAAAGGAGTGATATTATGGTTAAAGATTTTAATCTTGGTGATATTGTTGAAATGAAAAAGGAACATCCTTGCGGTAGTAAAGAGTGGGAAGTGATAAGACTTGGAGCAGATATAAAAATAAAATGCTGCATTTGTGGAAGAATTGTTATGTTACCAAGAAATAAGTTTGAAAAAGACGCAAAAAAGGTAGTAAAGTATAATTCTCAAGAATAAAATAAAAAACTATTGATTTTTAGTTAGATAAGTGATAAAATACTTAGATGTAATCCCTGCTGTGTAAACACAGCCGCTAGTCCAGGGGGAGGAGGTGAGATCTAATGAGAAAGTATGAAACTATATTCATATTACACCCATCATTAGACGAGGAAGCTATTAAAGCTAACGTTGAGAAATTTAAGGGCGTAATAGAAAATGGTGGAGGAGTTATAGAGAATATTGATAACTGGGGTAAGAGAAAGCTTGCATATGAAATAAGCAAAGTTACCGAAGGTTATTATACTCTAGTAAACTTTAGCGCTGATCCTGAATTACCAAAAGAGTTAGATAGAGTATTCAGAATTACTGATAGTGTTATAAGACACATAATAGTTAATAATGAAAAATAATAGGTGGTGTTTTTAATTGAATAAAGTTGTTTTAATTGGAAGATTGACCAAAGATCCTGAGTTGAAATTTACGCCAGGAACTGGTACAGCTGTTGCCACCTTTACTGTAGCCGTAGATAGAAGATTTTCTAAAGACGGTCAAAAAGAGGCTGACTTTATCCCTGTAGTCGTATGGGGAAAACAAGCAGAATCTACAGCAAATTATATGGGTAAGGGTAAACTTATTGGTATTTGTGGTAGAATTCAAACAAGAAGTTATGATGCTAAAGATGGTACTAAAAGATATGTTACTGAAGTGGTTGCAGAAGAAGTACAATTCCTTGAATGGGGAAATGGAAACAAGGGTGCAATGCCTTCATTTAATGAAGGACCATCAGAAGGGTTTGAAAGATCAAATTCTTTTAATGCACCAAATTATGGAGAAGATATTACTCCAGTGGATGATGGAGACATTCCATTCTAACTCGATCTAACTACTAAAAAGGTAAGGAGGAAAGATTATGGCAAATAGAGAAGGCGCTAGAAGAAACTCATCTAAAATGAGAAAAGCTAGGAGAAAAGTTTGTGCTTTTTGCATGGACAAATCTGAATTTATAGATTATAAGGATATAAATAAGCTTAGAAAATATGTTACAGAAAGAGGAAAAATTCTTCCAAGAAGAATTTCTGGAAACTGTGCTAAGCACCAAAGGGAACTTACTGATGCTATAAAAAGAGCAAGAAATATAGCTTTACTACCATTCACAACGGAATAGTAGTAAAAAAGCGAAGAATAAAATTCTTCGCTTTTTTTTATAAAAATTTCATGCATTATAAATTAGATCAGTTTTAAATTAAGCATTATTAATATTTAGATGTGTTAAATATACTATATTTATTATTTTATGTCTGAGTTTTGAAAATATGTTTGAAATATAGAAATATGTGTCAATAATTATGAATGTGATTAAAGTTAATAAAAGTATTATTTTGCTAGCTATTATTTATCAAGTTATATAAAATAGAGTTAAGAGTTGTATATTATTTAATAAATAATATACAATAGGATTGCTTATTAAGTAAATTTAAAAATAAATAATAGTTTATTGCACAAATATATAAAAATAACTAAAATATAATTATAGGTTTAGAGGGGATGGAGTTAATGAGAAAAGATGATTTTAATATAATGTATAATGTTAAAGTTATTGAAGAACTAAAAGCAGAGCTTTTATGTGTAATTGGAGATTTTTTTAAGTTACTTACAAAAGGGAGTAATGTGGCACAAGAAGCGATACTTGATTGTATTTCAGGAGCAATGATACTATTGTATTTACTAGCAGAGAGATTAGGATATTCACATGTCGCAGTAGATGAAAATATGAAAAAAAAATTAAAGAGTGGAATTATTGAAGAGGATAAAATAGAAAAGGAAGGTAAGGATTTAAGTAAATTATACACTCATTTAAAAGAAAGAGAATAATGGAGGAGAAATGCATAATAGAATTTACAACACTAAATCTATGATAGAGGCAGGATTAATTACAGCACTTATAGTTGTAATTATGATGATAAATGTTTATTTGCCTATTTTTTCAATATTTGGAATGTTTATCCTGCCGATTCCTGTAACAGTTCTATATATTAGAAATAATTATAAAGTTACATTGGGCGCAGTGGTGATAAGTGGAATACTTATAGCAATGCTATATAATCCAATATCAGCATTAACATCATCTATATTGTTTGGTGTTACGGGTATAACGTTTGGATACTGTATTAAAAGTGATAAAAAAGTGAGTACTACAATATTAATGCTGGCAATGGCATCAATTGTTGTTATTATTTTAAATTCATTTATTTATATAAAGCTAATAGACAACAGAGGAATCGTAGGAAACATTACTGATAGCATAAAAATTATGCAAGATTCTTTAAATATGTCTAAAGACATATATGCTAAAATGGGAGTAAGTAAAGAGCAGTTAGCTGTTATTGATAAAAATTTTCAACTTCCAACTACAGATGTAATATTAAAAACTATGCCAGCTGTGCTTATTGTTATGTCTTTTATTTCTGCATATATGAATTATATTATAACCTTGTTAATAGTAAAAAAGCTAAGATATAAAATGAAACCAATGATAGCATTTAGTGAAATATACATAAATACAAGAATAGGGTCATTGGTGGGAATAATGCTTTTAATTGGATTATTGTTAGGAAGAAGTCAAATACCAATAGCCCAGTATGTAATAATTTCTGCTGAATATTTACTGCAATTTATATTTGTAGTAGATGGAATAGCTGTAGCAATATACTATTTAAAAAATAAGTTTAATATGTCGAAACGAACCAGATTTATAATATTACTATTTACAATTTTCTCTCCAATTTCCGTAATTTATTTGTATTTAGGTTTAGCAGATATGATAGTTGACTTTAGAAAGCTTGATCCTTATAGAAGACCTAGGGTAGAGTAACTGGAGGTTACTAAATGGATAAAAAATACAATTATTTTATAACGAGTAATAAAATGTATATGATAATAATTGCTGCACTTATATTAATACTAATAGCATATAGTCATATTTGGGCTGGCATATTTGCTTTAATCTTATATGGATTACTTGTAATTTATAATATTAAAAATACTAGAGCCAGGAAAGATGAATGGAAAAAATTCATAGAAGATTTTTCATCGAAATTAGATAATGCTACGAGAAATACTTTAGTAAGACTTCCATTTCCATTAATTATAGTTGGAAAAGAGGGCGAAATGCTTTGGTATAATCAAAAATTTACTCCTATATTTCAAGGCGAAGATATATTAGGTAAAAACATTAGAAGCTTAGTAAAGGAATTTAATTTAAGGCAGGCTCTAGATGGAAAAGAAAATGTGCTTAGATATGTTAAAATAAAAGATAGGTATTATGACATATACACCAATGTTGTGGATACATCTGAAAATTCAAAAGATAGAATATTGCTCTTGTACTTTTATGATGTAACAGATTTGTTTGAATTAGTAGAATCTGTAGATTTAAATAAAGAAACAGTAATGCTTATAGAGGTTGATAATTTTGATGATGTAATAAAGACTATTGATGAAGATACAAGGCCACTCATAATTGCAGAAATAGAGAGAACAATGAATAGTTATGCTCAAGGATTAAATGCCATGCTCAGAAAGTACGATGAGAATAAGTATGTATTATCAATTCAGAACAAGTATATTGAAAAAGAAATGGAAAAGAAATTTGAAATACTAGATACTATAAGAGAAATAAACATGGGAAATAAACTAGCCGTAACCCTTAGTATAGGGGTAGGCCGCGGAGGAGAAACTCCTATGATAAATGAGAATTATGCTGTGTCAGCTAAAGAATTGGCGCTTGGAAGAGGCGGTGATCAGGCTATAGTTAAAAATGGCGAAAAACTCTCATTTTACGGAGGAAAAACCAAAGAGGTTGAAAAAAGAACAAAAGTTAGGGCTAGAGTTTTAGCACATGCATTAGTAGATTTAATAAACGAAAGTAACAAAGTGTTTATAATGGGGCATGTAAATCCAGATATAGATTGCTTAGGATCTGCTATTGGAATTTACAAGGCAGTTAGTCTTTTACAAAAAGAATGTTTTATAATATTAGATAATGAAAACAACAGTATAAGACCTATTTTGGAGAAGATTAAGGAAGAAGAAGGTTATGAAGAAGCATTTATAAGCAGTAGGGAATGCACTGAAAAAGCAGATACAAATAGTCTTCTTATCCTTGTTGATGTACATAACAAAGGATATGTGCAAAGTATGAATGTAGTTGATTTTTTTGATAAAATAGTTATAATAGATCATCACAGGAAGTCTACCGATTTCATTGAAGGTGCACTTCTAAGTTATATAGAGCCATATGCATCATCAACGTCAGAATTAGTTACTGAAATGCTTCAGTATATGGTTGAAAAACCTAAACTAAAACCTATTGAGGCTGAAGCTTTGCTTGCTGGAATCTGTGTTGATACAAAAAATTTTTATTTTAAAACAGGAGTAAGAACTTTTGAAGCAGCTTCTTTTTTAAGAAGATTAGGAGCAGATACTTTAGATGTAAAAAGGTTTTTCGCAGATGATTTAGAAACTTATCTCAAAAGAACTGAAATTATCAGGTCAGTAAAGATGCTTAATAACATTGCTATAGCAATATGTCCCAAAGAAATAGAAGATACTGTATTAGCTGCACAGGCAGCGGATGAGCTGCTAAATATTACAGGTATTCAAGCCTCTTTTGTTTTTGTTAAAATAAAAGATGAGATATTTATTAGTGGAAGATCACTTGGAGATATAAATGTGCAACTAATACTCGAATCCTTAGGAGGAGGAGGACATATGACTATGGCTGGAGCGAAGCTTAAATCTATAAACATTGATGAGGCTTTACAAAAGCTTAAAGATGCCATAGATAAATATATTAGGGAAGGTGACGAGTAATGAAAGTTATATTATCAAAGGATGTTAAATCATTAGGAAAGAAGGGAGATATAGTAAATGCTTCAGATGGATATGCAAGAAACTATCTATTTCCAAGAGGACTTGCACAGGAGGCAACAGATTCAAATCTTCATGTATTAAACAATAAAAAAGAAGCAGAAAGAAGACAAAAGTTAGCAGAAACAGAAGCAGCACAAAAATTAGCAGAAAGTCTTAAAGGAAAAGAAATAAAGCTTACTGTAAAGTCAGGTGAAAATGGAAGATTGTTTGGAGCAATAACAGGAAAAGATATAGCAGATGAATTGAATAAGAAATTTAATATAAACATAGATAAGAAAAAAGTAGTAGTAGATACTATAAAACAACTTGGAACTTACGATATAGAAGTGAAATTATATCCTGAAATCTCCACAAAGGTTAAAGTGGTCATTGCAGAAAAATAAGGGGGAAAATGTGTGAAATCACAATTTGTTGACGGGTTAGGACAGGATTCAGTAAATACTATTCCAGTTGATACCCAGGTAAATGTTCTATATGATATTTTAAATAAAGTAATAGATGAAGGTACTATTAGAGCAAGAGCAGTAAAATATAAATTGCAAAATCATATGAAGAGCAAAGACGTTTTTAAGAGAGTATATGCACTAAATAAAATAGTAAGTGATGGCAAAGGTTTAGAGGCGATACCAGATGAATCCAATATATATGAAGCACTTGAAAATACAAATGTCTGGATTTCAGAGACATTAGCAAAAAATTATGTGAAAAGCAAAATAGAAAGTGAAGTGGAAAAAAACCTCATAGAAAAACAAGATAGGTACATGGATGAGGTTAGGCTAGGCATAATAAAGAAGCAAAAAGGTCCAGAAAATGCAAAAACACTTAAGAAGTATGCTCAACTTGAGGTATTAGATTCGAAAAAGTTAAGCAGAAGTATTCAAAACATGTTAAGACCAGAATCTTTTAGTGAAATTGTTGGACAGGAGAGGTCAATAAAAGCTATCTTATCTAAGATAGCATCTCCATATCCTCAACATATTATACTATATGGTCCACCTGGGGTTGGAAAAACAACTGCAGCAAGACTTGCTTTAGAAGAAGTTAAAAAACTTAAATATACTCCATTCAAAAAAGATGCTAAGTTCGTAGAGGTAGATGGTACTACACTAAGATGGGATCCAAGAGAAATTACTAACCCATTGTTAGGATCTGTGCATGATCCTATTTATCAAGGTACAAAAAGAGATTTAGCTGAAACAGGAGTGCCTGAGCCAAAACTTGGACTTGTTACTGAAGCTCATGGAGGGGTGCTTTTTATAGATGAAATTGGAGAATTAGATGAAATGCTTCAAAACAAACTACTAAAAGTACTAGAAGATAAAAGAGTTGAATTTTCATCATCATATTATGATCCAGAAGATGAAAATACGCCTAAATATATAAAATATCTTTTTGAAAATGGAGCTCCAGCGGATTTTGTACTCATCGGAGCAACAACTAGAGAACCTAGTGAAATAAATCCAGCATTGAGATCAAGATGTACAGAAGTATATTTTGAACCTTTAACATCAACAGATGTACAACAAATAGTAGAAAATGCTGCTCAAAAGTTGAATATAGAACTAGATGAAGGTGTATCAGCACTTATAAGTAGATATACAATAGAAGGAAGAAAAGCGGTAAACATATTATCAGATGTTTATGGATATGTACTTTATAATAATCAGGATGCAAATTTAAAGGACAAAGTTAAAATAACAGTAAAAGATTTAAATGAGGTAATATCCATAAGTAGATTGATTCCTTTTGAGGAAGTAAAAAGCGAGTCAAAGTTTGATGTGGGACATATATATGGATTAGGTGTAACTGGATATGTAGGTTCTACAATAGAAATAGAGACATCAGTATTTGAGGCAAAAGAAAAAGGAAAAGGATTAGTTAGATTTAATGATACTGCTGGAAGTATGGCAAAAGATTCTGTATTTAACGCTGCATCAGTTATTAGAAAAATAACTGATAAAGATATAGGTGATTATGATGTACATGTAAACATAATAGGTGGAGGAAAAATTGATGGACCTTCAGCTGGAGCTGCTATTACAGTGTGTATTATTAGTGCACTTTTAAACAAGCCATTAAGACAAGATATAGCTATAACTGGTGAAATATCCTTAAGAGGAACTATAAAGCCTGTTGGGGGGATTTTTGAAAAGATTTATGGAGCAAGAAGAAAAGGTATAAAACTTGTGATAGTTCCAGAAGACAATTTTAAAGAGGTGCCTACTGGACTTGAAGATATAGAAGTAAAAGCTGTAAATAATATTGAAGAACTTATTGATATAGTATTTTAAGTTGAATTCTAAGGAGGAATGACAGATGGATGCACCTCTTAGAAGCATGCCTCATAGTATTGAGGCTGAACAAAGTGTAATAGGTTCGATGATTGTAGATAAAACTTCCATAGCTGAGGCTATGGAAGTTTTAAAGACTGAAGATTTTTATAAAGATGCACATAAAGTTATATTCACTGCTATTCTTGATCTTTACCAAAAAGATATAGGAGTAGACATAATAACACTTACAGAACATCTAAAATCTAAAGAAAAGTTAGAGGCCGCAGGTGGTATAACTTATATAAGTGAATTAAGTGGGTCTGTAATTTCCACAGCAAATGTGCAATCATATATAAAGATAGTAAGCGATAAAGCTATATTAAGAAGATTAATAAAGTCTTCTACCAAAATAATAGAAGAAAGCTATAATAACCAAGATGATGTATTAGGAGCAATTGATCTAGCAGAAAAGGAAATTTTTAATATAGCTAATAGCAAAAGCACATCAGATTTTGAATCTATGAGCACTGTTTTAGAAAGAGGATTTTTAGAAATTGAAAGACTTTTTAATAATAAAGGGGAAACAACGGGAGTTGCATCTGGATTTAGAGAACTTGATGATAAAACATCAGGATTTCAGAAAGGTGATATGGTACTTATTGCTGCAAGACCTTCTATGGGTAAGACTACATTTGCATTAAACTTGGCAGAATATGCTGCTTTAAGGTCAGGAAAAAGTATAGCTATATTTTCCCTGGAAATGTCTAAAGAGCAGCTAGCATATAAGCTTTTATGTTCAGAGGCTCATGTAGATATGTTAAGGCTTAGAACTGGTAATTTAGATGATAAGGATTGGGAAAACATCGCTAAGGCATCAGGACCATTAGCAAGTGCTAAAATATTTATAGATGATACTGCTGGTATATCTGTAATGGAGATGAGATCAAAATGCAGAAGGCTAAAGTTAGAACAAGGAATAGACCTTATAGTTATCGACTATCTTCAACTTATGTCAGGTAGTAAAGGTAATGAAAGTAGACAACAAGAGGTATCAGAAATATCTAGATCTATTAAAGCTTTAGCAAAAGAAATGCAGTGTCCGGTTATTGCTTTGTCACAGTTATCTCGTGCACCCGAAGCAAGAGCAGATCATAGACCTATGTTGTCTGACTTAAGAGAGTCTGGATCCATTGAGCAGGATGCTGACCTTGTAATGTTTCTATATAGAGATGAATACTATAATAAAGAAACAGAAGATAAAAATGTAGCAGAATGTATAATAGCTAAGCAAAGAAATGGTCCTACAGGAACTGTTAAATTGGCATGGCTTGGACAGTTCAGTAAGTTTGGAAATCTTGATGTTATACATCAAGAATAGAGAGGAAGCAAAGGGAATGTTGCATTTATAGGCATCCACGGCCGACACTTAACTTATGCTCCGGGATATATTGACATTCTTCCAGCACTATAAATACTTTTGACAAGTCTAAAGC